>DATDBD010000076.1:0-5827 GCA_036525015.1 Lysobacter sp. | reverse complement strand
ACTGAAGTGGCTCGACTCCCGCCGTTGCGGGGAGCGACGACAGGTTTGTTTGTTATCGGCTGCCGGCCTGTGTCAGCGCCGTCATGTCGGCCGCAATGGCCAGCGCGTCGAACGGGGGCTGGACGATGCCGGCCATGCGTCCCTGGGGGTCGAGCACCGCCATCGAGGCGCTGTGGTCGACGCTGTACTGGTCCGCCGGAATGCCCTCCGGCGGCGGCACCTTGGCGAAGACCATGCTCAGCGCGCGGGCAAAGGACTCCAGTGCCGGGACGTCGGCTGTGGCGGCCAAGGTGTCGCGGTGGAAAGCGTGGGCGTACTCGCCGATGCGGTCGGGCGTGTCGCGCTCGGGATCGACCGAGACGAACAGCAGGCGCGGACGCGTCGCCTCGGGCAACTGCGCCCACTGCTTCTGCGACTTGGCCATCTCGGCCAGCGTGGTCGGGCAGACGTCCGGGCAGTGCGTGAAGCCCAGGAACACCAGCGTCCAGTGCCCCTTCAGTTCACCCGGCACCAGCTGTGTGCCGTCGGACTGGCGCAGCGAGAACGCAGGCAACTGGCGTGCCGGCTCGAACAGGCGCACGGCCTGGGTCTGCGGCCACTTCGACTCGGCAGCGTGGCCGAAATAGTGCTGGGAGGCCCACAGGCCAAGGGCCGCGGCAAGCGCGGCGATGAGGACGTAGACCGTAGTGCGGTTGAACATGAGGGTTCCGGCAGGATGTCCCGAAGGCGCGGGCATGATACCGGGCCGCGGCCGGTATAATCGCCGCCCCCACTGCAAGGCCCCGACATGACTGCCGATCCGGTCAATTTTGAGCAGGTCTCGATCATCGACCTGATCCGCTACGGCGGCAGCCGCTTCAGCGAGGCCGGGCTGACCTTCGGGCACAGCTACGACAACGCCCTCGACGAGGCCACCCAGCTGGTCCTGCATGCGCTGCACCTGCCGCACGACCTCAGCCCGGTTTACGGCAACTCGCGAGTCACCGGCGCCGAGAAGGCCCGTGTGCTGGCGTTGTTCGAACGCCGCATCGCCGAGCGCATCCCGGCCGCGTACCTGACCGGCGAAGCCTGGTTTGCCGGGCTGAGCTTCAAGAGCGACCGCCGCGCGCTGGTGCCGCGTTCGCCGATCGCCGAGCTGATCACCAACGGTTTCGAGCCCTGGCTCGGCGGTCGCGAGGTCGAGCGTGTGCTCGACCTGTGCACCGGCTCGGGATGCATCGCCATCGCCACGGCGCACTACCACCCGCATTGGGAGGTCGACGGCGTCGATATCAACGACGAGGCGCTGTCGCTGGCGCAGGAAAACAAGGCGCGCCTGCACGCCGACAACCTCACCCTGCGCAAGTCGGACCTGTTCAACGACCTGGGCGGGCAGGTGTACGACCTGATCGTCACCAATCCGCCTTACGTCACCAACGACGAGACCGATGCGCTGCCGAAGGAGTACTCCTACGAGCCGGAACTCGGACTGCGTGCAGGCGACGATGGCCTGGACCTGGCGCTCAAGATCCTGCGCGACGCGCCGCAGCACCTGAGCGAGCACGGCCTGCTGATCTGCGAGGTCGGCGAAGCCGAGCGGGCGCTGGTCGAACTGCTGCCTGAACTGCCGATGGCCTGGGTGGAGTTCAAGGTCGGGCAGATGGGCATCTTCGTGGTCGAGCGCGGCGATCTGGTCGAGCATCACGCGAAGATCAAGGGTCTGGCCGACGCGCGCGGCTGATTCTCGTCGCTTGTCCGAAGGGCACGGGCGCTTTTTTGATCCAGCGCGAATCTCACTCCTCTGCGCAGCAGGAGGGGAGGCAGGGACCTCGGAAGAACAGGCGCGCGACGGCTCGTTCCACAGGCAACCATTTTTGATTGCTAGAGTGCGACGCTTACCGACTTCAAGGACCCCCAGTGTCCAGCAACACCTTCGGCAAACTGTTCTCGGTGACGACTTTCGGCGAAAGCCATGGCCCGGCGATCGGCTGCGTGATCGACGGGTGTCCTCCCGGCATCGCGATCGCCCCGGATGACTTCCGCCACGACTTGGACCGCCGCGCCACCGGCCGCACGCGTCATACCTCGCAGCGCCACGAGGCCGACGAGGTCGAGATCCTCAGCGGCGTCTACGAAGGGCAGACCACCGGAACCCCCATCGCGCTGCTGATCCGCAACACCGACCAGCGCAGCAAGGATTACGCGAAGATCGCCGAGCAGTTCCGCCCGGGGCACGCCGACTACACCTACTGGCAGAAGTACGGCATCCGCGACCCGCGCGGCGGCGGGCGATCTTCCGCGCGCGAGACCACGATGCGCGTGGCGGCGGGCGTGATCGCCAAGAAGTGGCTGGCACAACACTTTGGCGTGCGCGTGCAGGGCTTCCTGTCGCAGATCGGCGAAATCGTGCCGCACGGCATCGACCTGTCGGTGGTCGAGGACAATCCGTTCTTCTGGCCCGACGCGCATCAGGTGGACGAGTTGGAGCAATACATGGACGCGCTGCGCAAGTCCGGCGATTCGGTCGGGGCGCGCGTGGACGTGGTCGCCACCGGCATGCCGCCCGGTTGGGGCGAACCGATCTATGGCAAGCTCGACGGCGAACTCGCCGCGGCGCTGATGAGCATCAACGCGGTCAAGGGCGTGGAGATCGGCGACGGTTTCGCGGTCGTGGCGCAGAAGGGCAGCGAGCATCGTGACCACATGGCGCGCGACGGCTTCGCTTCGAACCATGCCGGCGGCATCCTCGGCGGCATCAGCACCGGCCAACCGCTTCGTTGCTCGGTCGCGTTCAAGCCGACCTCCAGCCTGCGCCTGCCAGTGGACAGCCTCGACGTACACGGCAATGTCGTGGAAGTGGTGACCACCGGTCGTCACGATCCCTGCGTCGGCATCCGCGCCACGCCGATCTGCGAGGCGATGGTCGCACTGGTGCTGATGGACCAGGCGCTGCGTCATCGCGCGCAGTGCGGCGATGTCGGCAGCGTGACCCCGCGCATCCCGGGGCAGTCCGGCTCCGATGGCTGAGACCCCGATGGCTGAGGCTCGCCCACGCGTGTGGGTGTCGCAGCCGCTGTTCGCCGATATCGTCGGCCGGCTGCACGAATACTTCGACGTCGTCGCCACGGCGCAGGTCACGCAGCACTCGCCTCAGGCCATCGCTGCGGCGCTGCGCGAAGTCGATGGCGGGCTGGTGACGCTCAACGATCCCATCGGAGCGGCGCAGATCGCCGGCGCGACACGACTGCGCGCGATCGCCAATGTCGCCGTCGGCTACAACAACCTGGATGTGCGCGCGATGAGCGATGCCGGCATCCTGGTCACCAACACGCCCGACGTGCTGACCGAAACCACCGCAGATTTCGGCTTCGCCCTGATGATGGCGGCCGCGCGCCGCATCACCGAGGCCGAGCGATGGCTGCGCGACGGCCAGTGGCGGCAATGGAATTTCGAATCGCTGCTGGGCGGCGACATCCACCGCGCCACGCTCGGCATCCTCGGCATGGGCCGGATCGGGCAGGGCATCGCGCGCCGCGCCGCGGGTTTCGACATGCGCGTGCTCTACCACAACCGCAACCGGCTACCGGACGGGGTGGAACGCGAGTGCCGTGCGAAGTACACCGATCTCGATGGGCTACTCGCGTGCGCCGATCACCTGGTGCTGGTGCTGCCGTACTCGTCGCAGGTACACCACCTGATCGACGCGAGCGCGCTGGCGAAGATGAAGCGCACCGCCACGCTGACCAACATCGCGCGCGGTGGGCTGGTCGACGAGAACGCACTGGCCGATGCGCTGGAAGGCGGGCGCCTGGCTGCCGCGGGCATGGACGTGTTCGAGGGCGAGCCGGCGGTGAATTCGCGCCTGCTGGCGCTGCGCAATGTCGTGCTGACGCCGCATATCGCCAGCGGCAGCCTCGCCACGCGCCGGGCGATGGTGTCGCTGGCGGTGGACAACCTGATCGCCGCGCTGGGCCATGGCCCCCATGCCGGTCGCCCGCCATCGCCGGTGAACGCGGCCGCGCTGGGAACCAAAGCGCCTCCCCCGCCCACTGGGGGGCTCGCATGAGGGCCTGGAGGCCGCCAAATATCCATCCGGGCCACCCTTCGCCAAGCTCAGGACATGCCTTTTGCGCATGGCGGCAGAAGGGAAGATCGCCCCCCAGGGGCACCGTTGCCGGATAATCGCAGCGGTGACGACCCAGGTTCGCAACACCCGCCGGAATGGGTTCCGGTGGCATCCCCCAACCAGGACCAACAAGGACCAATGAACGCCAAGAACTCCTGCAATGTAGCCATCGTCGGTGCAACCGGCGCAGTCGGCGAAACCATGCTCAAGATCCTCGCCGAGCGCAAATTCCCCATTGGCACCTTGCACGTGCTGGCCAGCGAGCGCTCGGCCGGTGAGAAAATCGAGTTCGGCGCAAAAAAACTGGTGGTCGAGGACCTGGCCACGTTCGATCCGACTGGCGTGGACATCGCGCTGTTCTCGGCAGGTGGCAGCATCTCCAAGGAGTACGCCCCCAAGTTCGCCGCCGCCGGTGCGGTGGTGATCGATAACTCGTCGGCCTTCCGCTACGACGACGACGTGCCGCTGGTGGTGTCGGAAGTGAACCCCGAGCAGGTGAAGAACCGCCCGCGCGGCATCATCGCCAATCCCAACTGCTCGACGATGCAGATGGTGGTCGCGCTGGCGCCGATCCATCGCAAGGTCGGCATCGAGCGCATCAACGTGGCGACATACCAGTCGGTGTCGGGCGGCGGCCGCTCGGCGCTGGAGGAGCTCGGTCGCCAGACCGCCGCGCTGCTGAATTTCCAGGAGGCCGATCCCAAGCGCTTCCCGGTGCAGATCGCCTTCAACCTGATCCCGCACATCGACGACTTCCAGGACAACGGCTACACCAAGGAAGAGATGAAGCTGGTCTGGGAAACCCGCAAGATCCTCGGCGACGACAGCATCCAGGTGAACCCCACCGCGGTGCGCGTGCCGGTGTTCTACGGCCACTCCGAGGCGGTCAACGTCGAGACGAGGGAGAAGATCACCGCCGCGCAAGTCCGCCAGATGCTGCTGACGGCGCCGGGCGTAGAAGTGGTCGACGAGCCCGAGGCCGGCGGCTATCCGACCCCGGTGACCCACGCTTCGGGCACCGATCCGGTTTACGTCGGCCGCATTCGCGACGACTACTCGCACCCGCGGGCGGTCAACCTGTGGATTGTCTCCGACAACATCCGCAAGGGCGCGGCGTTGAATGCCGTGCAGGTGGCCGAGCTGGTGCTGGCCGAGCGCGACGGCAGCTGATTTCCACAGTCCCCATCGGCTCAAGCGAAGATTCGCATTGCGCCCCAACCCCGGCGACGGCTAGAGTCGCGCCGGGGATCAGGCATCAGGACCGGCTGTGAAGCGATACGCGCGAACTGCATTGGCATTGGCGCTGGCATTGTCCAGCGGCTCCGCTGCGGCGCTTGGTCTGGGACAGATCGAGGTCCGATCCAAGGTTGGCCAGCCTTTCCTGGCCGAAATTCCCGTCATCTCGAGCGATCCGGCCGAACTGGAGAACCTCCAGGCGGAGCTGGCCTCGCCGATCACGTTCGCCCGCATCGGCCTGCAGCCGCCGATGGGCGTCGTGGCCGACCTGCAATTCACTTCGGCGCTGGATGGGGCCGGCAACCCGGTGATCCGGGTCACCAGCCAGCAACCCGTCAACGAACCGCTGCTGACCTTCCTGGTCTCGGTCGACTGGGGACAGGGCCGTCTGGTGCGCGAATACTCGGCGCTGCTGGACACGCCGCGCACGGTCTCCGCGCCGCTGCAGCCCCAGGTCGAAGAGGCGATGGTGTCGGCGCCGAACAC
>DATDBD010000075.1:0-5547 GCA_036525015.1 Lysobacter sp. | reverse complement strand
GTCCAGGCCCATCAGGATCAGCGTGTCGAGCGCATCGACCGGCGTCATCAGCAGCGATTGCGCATACCAGTCGTGCGACGCCTGGCTGAGCGGCTTCAGCGCGTCGTGCCCCCAGGCGTAGCGCTTGTAGCCCTGCCAGGCATGCCGGGTTTCGGCCTTCACGCGTTCGGCGAGCTTGGCCGACTCGGCGTCGCTGACGGCATCGGCCGCGCGCGACGATGGCGGCGCTGCCTGCACCGATGTCCCGACGATACCGAGCAGCAAGATCGCCAGCAGCCTGAACCGGATTTCGTTCTTCATTGGGTCACCACTTCATGTCGATTGGCCGCGGTGGCGGCTGTGGATGGGAGGCTCGTCACGGCGCCGCGGCACGCACAACGTTGAGAACCTCGTAGCAGGCGCCCATCGTGTGGTAATCGGTCTTGCCGGCCGGACTCTTCTCGTCGCCGTACTTGCGGTTGTCGGCATCGAGGATGCGGAACCAGGCGCCATACCGGTGATCGACGAAGTGCTTCCAGGAATACGTCCACAAACGGTCGTACCAGTCCCAGTACGTCGCCTCGCCGGTACGGTCGGCCAGCAACGCGGCCGCGGCCAGCGACTCGGCCTGCACCCAGAAATACTTGTCGTCGTCGCAAACATAGGCCTCGCCTTCGACCTTCGCATTGCCTTGCGCGGCGGACCTAAGGCCATCGAAGGCGAAGCCGTAGTACATGCCGCCGCACTCGGCGTCCCAGGAATGCGCCAGCGCGGAATCGAACAGACGGCATGCGGTCGGCACCAGCCAATCGGCCTGCACGTGACGGTCGAGGATCAGCAGTAGCTTGGCCCATTCGGTCTGGTGGCCGGGCTGGAATCCCCACGGGCGGAACAGGTGCTTGGGGTCGTCGAGGTGGTAGGTCCAGTCGACGTTCCAGTTTTCGTCGTAGTGCTCCCACACCAGTCCGCCGGCCTGCGCCGCCTGCCGGCGCGTCATGTGGTCGGCCAGGGTCAGCGCGCGGTCGCGATAGCGGGTTTCGCCGCTGGCCTCGTAGGCGGCCAGCATCGCCTCGCACATGTGCATGTTGGCGTTCTGGCCGCGGTAGACGCTGAAGTTCCAGGAGGCGTCGGCCTCATCGCGGTACAGCCCGGGCGCGGCGTCCCAATAGCGACTCTCCAGGAGCTGCCACGTCTCGTCCATCCAGCCGCGCGCCTCCTCGATGCCGGCCTTGAGCGCGCTCGAATACGCCAGCAGCACGAACGCCACGCCATAGCAGTGGTAGGTCTCGTCCTCCACCGTCCCGTCGCGCAGCGTCCAGGCGTAGCCGCCGGTGGCCGGGTTGCGGTGCATCTCGCGCAGGTACAGCAGCCCGTGACGCGTGGCCGCGAGGTATTGGTCGCGAAGCGAAGCATCCGCGCCGAATTCGCGCGCCGCCATCGCGTAGTTGAAGATGAAGCGCGTGCTGCTGACCAGGTGACGATGCTCGGCGTCGTACACCGAGCCATCGTCGCGGAAGTAGTGAAAGAAGCCGCCATCCGGATCGATGCAACGCGGATGGTAGAACGCCATCGTCTGGGCGATATGCGCGTGCAGGAAGTCCGGCGAGCGGAAATCGGGGTTTTGGGATTGCATCGTCTCAGCTGTCCTTCGCGTTCTGGTCTGCCATCAATTGCCGTACCTGCTCGCGCGACGGCATCGCCGCGAACGCGCCGTGGCGGGTCACCGCCAGCGCGCCGACCGCGGCGGCGAATCGCAACGCGTCATCGGTGGCCTCGTGGTCGGCGACGAAGGCCGGCCATTGCGCGGCATCGATGCCGCGTTCGGCCAACCGGAAGAGAAGGCCGGCGACGAAGGCATCGCCCGCCGCCGTGGTATCGACGGCCGTGACGCGGAAGCCTGCGACCTCGCCGGCGGCATCGCGCGAGAACCAACGGATCGCAGCGTCGCCGTCGGTTACGACCAGCCATTGCGCGGCGCCGGCAAGCACCTGGCGCACGACGGCGCGCTCACCCGCCTCGCCGCCACCGAAGCCGGCCGCCAGGTATTCCAGCTCATTGCGCGCCAGCTTGACCAGGTCGGCGGCGTGCAAGGCCTGCCACAACCGTGGCAGTGGGTTCGCATCGGCCGGCCAAAGCATCGGCCGCAGGTTCAGGTCGATGCTCACCAGTGCGCCCGCAGCCCTCGCGCGGCGCATCCCTTCCAGCGTGGCTTCGGCGATGCCCGATTCGGTCAGGCTGTTGGAGCAGACGTGGAACGCGGCGCTTCCTTCGAAGCACTGCGCCCGGAAATGCTCGGCGCGGAACAGCAGGTCTGCGGCCGGCGGCCGATAGAAACTGAAGCTGCGCTCACCTTCCGCGTCCAATGCGACGAAGGCCAGTGCGGTCTTGGCTTGGTCGGTACGCACGACGAAGCCGGTGTCGACGCCCGCGTGCTGCAGGCTGTCGACGATGAAATCACCGAACATGTCCCGACCGATCATGCCGGCAAAGCAAGAGCGCGCTCCCAGGCGCGCTAGAGCCACGGCCACGTTGGCGGGGGCGCCGCCGGCGTATTGCACGAAAGTACGCGGCGCATCCGGCGCGGTACCCGGCTGGGCGAGGAAGTCGATCAATGCCTCGCCGAAACAGACGATCCTGCGCATGCTGTGTCAGCCCTGCCCCTGCACCGAAGCGCCGGCCGATGTAAGACGCGAGCCGCGCAACCCATACCAGACGATGTAGGCATAGCACAGCATCGAGACGAAGAACGCGTACTGCAGCGCCTGCGTCTCGTTGCCTGTCGTGGCCTTGAACAGATCGACGACCCAGCCCTGCAGCGGCGGGATCACCGCGCCGCCGACGATCGCCATCACCAGCAGGCTGGACGCCTTTTCGGTCATCGGGCCCAGGCGCTCGATCGCCAGCGTGAAGATCGTCGGGAACATGATCGAGTTGAACAGGCCAACCGCGACCACCGACCACATCGCCGCGCCTCCGGCGGTGGACATCGTGGTCAGCAACAAGCCGATGTTGATCGCGGCATAGGCGGGCAACAGGCGACGAGGATTGGCGCTCAGCAGCAGCGCCGCCCCGACGAAGCGGCCGATCATCGCGGCGCCGTGGTAGATCGACAGATACAGCGAGGCCTTGCCCTCCGGCATCGCGCCGATCTCAGGCCGCGACACGTAGGTCACCATGAAGTGGGCCACGGTGACCTCGACACCAACGTAGAAGAAGATCGCCAGCACGCCCCAGCGCACGTGCGGGACGCGCAGCACTTGCGCAAACGAATGTCGCTGGCGGTCGGCCTGTTCGGTCGCCTCGGTCAACGCCGGCATGCGGAAGAAGTACACCGCCAGCGCCAGCACGATCAGCGCCACCGCCACGCCGATGTAGAGCGGCTGCACGGTCTGCACGCGCTCGGCGGCCGGCAGGGCCGCGAGCTGGTCGGCGCTGAGCAGCGTGGCGCTGAATATCAGCGCCCCGGCGACATAGGGGCCCAGCGTGTGGCCCAGCGAATTGACCGCCTGGGCGAAGTTGAGCCGGCTGGCAGCGCGCGCCGGCGCACCAAGCAGGCTGACATACGGATTTGCCGACACCTGCAGCAGCACGATACCGCTGGCCAGGATGAACAGTGCCGGCAGGAACAGATTGAACGAAGCCATCTGCGCCGCCGGCAGCACCAACAGCGCACCGGCACCGGCCACCAGCAGGCCGATGACGATGCCGAGCTTGTAGCCCAAGCGGGCGACGACACGGCCGGCCGGCACCGCCATGACGAAGTACGCACCGAAGAAAGCCGAGTCGAGCAGCATCGAACGCGCATGCGTCAGCTGAAACACCGACTGCAGGTGTGGGATCAGCACGCCGTTGAGTTCGGTGATGAATCCCCACATGAAGAAGATCGCGGTCATCGCGACCAGCGCCACGCGGTTGCGCGTGTCCTGGGTGGCGTTTGCCGGCACATCGGGTGTGCCGGGCGTGTTGGGCGCGTTGTTCAAGGTTTGTGTGCTCATGGATGGCCGGAGTACTCGAAGGAGGAGCCGCGGACACGGCGTAGGTAAGGTTGGCTCACGCCGCCTGGACTCCACTGCTGCCACGCACCACCAATCGCACCGGCGCGACCACGCGCTTGACCGGGGCATCGGGCTCGCGCACGCGGTCGAGCAGCAGTTGCGCGGCACGGCGCCCGCACTCGCGGGGCTGCACGGCCAGCGTGGTGAGCGGTGGCGTCGACAGGGCGGCCTCGGTGATGTCGTCGAAACCGGTCAGCGCGAACTCCGCGCCGGGCCGCACGCCGCGCGCGCCCAGTCCGAGCATCAACCCCAGTGCGACGTTGTCGTTGTAGCAGACCGCCGCGGTCGCGCCCGGAGCGCGCTCGAACAACTCGGTGGTCCTGCCGGCGGCTTCGGCGCGCGTAGGGCTGCACTCCACCAGCCATGCCGGATCCGGCTCCAGCCCGGCCGCGCGCATCGCCTCGGCATGACCCAGCCGTCGCTGCTGGCACGAGCTCGAGTCTGCGTGTCCGCCGAAGAAGGCGATGCGTCGATGTCCGAGCGACAGCAGATGCTCGGTCGCCAGGCGCGCGCCGCGTTGGTTGTCCAAGGCCAGGAAGTCCCAGTCGGCGCCGCTCAACTCGCGGTTGAATACCAGCACCGGTACGCCGGCGCCTACTTGCCTGCGCAACGCCGGCCCATCGCTGTGCTCGGCCGGCGAGAGGATCATGCCCGCGGGAGCGTGCTCGACCAGCGAGCCGAGCACCGCTTGCTGGCGCTCGGGCGACTCGCCGGTGCTGCCAAGCAGCGTGACATAGCCTTCGCCGCCCAATGCCTCGTCGACCCCGGCCGCGAACTCGGCGAAGAACGGGTTGGACAGGTCGTTGATCACCAGCGCTATCGACGATGACGTCTGCCGCCGCAGGTTCGCCGCCGCACGGTTGTAGACGTAGCGCTGACGCTTGAGTTCGGCCTCCACCCGCGCGCGCGTGTCGGCATGCACGAGCGGGCTGCCGCGCAACACCAGCGACACGGTCGCACGCGACACCCCGCAGCCGCTGGCGATGTCGGTGACGGTGACCGCCTGGCGATGGGCGCGCGGTTTCCTGGCCGTTGTCACGAATGCCTCGCTTCCTGGATCAATGGGGTCGAATGAAAACTCGGGTTTAGATCGATCTAAATCAAACCACAGTCGATCGACCGAAGCATTCTGCGACGCAACAAAGTGTGCTTGGGCACTACAGGGCAGTGTGCCGATCGCTTCGACCGATCATTGCATCCAGTGTGCGGCGCAGCGACCGGACGATCTCCCGATCGCTCTGTTGCCAGTCCGGATCCAGGCCCGCCAGCGGGCCATTGCGGTGACGCATCGCCGACACGCGCAGCGCCTTCGCCGAGGTGTGGAACTCATCGGCCTGGCTGCGCTCGGCTACCTCACGAACGTTCCCTGCGGTGATACCCGCGCCCGCCATCACCCGGATCCGATGCTCGGCCTGCTGCACCAGGGCCGCGATGGCCTCGGCGCCTTCCAGTGCGGTGGTGCTGGCTCCCGAGGTCAGCACCCGGTGGCAGCCCAGTGCGATCGCCGCCTCCA
>DATDBD010000074.1:0-7189 GCA_036525015.1 Lysobacter sp. | reverse complement strand
GGAAATTCGCCTCGCGTTGTGAAGGTGGAACGAAAGAGGCGGAATGATAGCGGCCCCCGGGGGACACCGCAAGTCAGGGCAGGCCGATGCTAGGATCCCGCCATGCCCGCAGCCCTGCCCTCCGCCGACCCGCTGGTGGCGCTGGCCGACCGCTGTGTCCAGTGCGGGTTGTGCCTGCCCGCCTGCCCCACCTACGGCCTGGACCGGCTAGAAGCTGAATCCCCCCGTGGCCGGATCGCGCTCGCCCGGGCCTGGACCCTGGATACGATCGAAACTACCCCCGTCGGCGATGTCCATCTGGACCACTGCCTGGGCTGCGGCAGTTGCGAGGCGGTATGCCCGGCCGGCGTCGAGTATGGGGCCTTGCTGATCGCTGCCCGTGAGCAGCAGCGCGCGCGGCGGACGCCGGAATGGCGAACGCGGGCCATCGAACATCTCGTCGCTCGCCCTTGGCTGCTCTCCCTCGTTCTCCGGCTCTATGGCAGGGCCTACCGGTGGCTTCCTGATTCGTGGCGGCCGCTGCCGCCCGCGCCTCACCGACCGTCCAAGCCCCGCCCCGCGGCGCTACCTGGCGAAAACCAGGTCGCGATTTTCGTTGGCTGCGTCGCCGGGACATACGAAGCCAGCCTGCGCACGGCGCTCGCCCGCTGCCTGTCGGAACTCGGTATCGCCGTCTCCGAGCCCCCGGGCCAGGCCTGTTGCGGCACCTTGCACGCTCATGGCGGCAACGCCCGTCAGGCGCAGCAGCTCGCCGCGCGCAACCGGGCCGCCTTCACCGGTGCGGACACCGTGCTCACCCTGGCCAGCGGCTGCCATGAAGCGGTCGCGCAAGCCGTGGACGGGAGCAGGACGCGCACCATCGACGCGATCGACTACCTCGCCGAACATTCGCCGTCGCTGCGCCTGCATCGCTGCGAGGAACGGATCGCCCTGCACCTCCCCTGCACCCAGCGCAACGTGGTCCGTTCGGCGCCTGCATTGCGCCACCTGCTGGCGCAGGTGCCCGGCCTTACCGTGATCGAACTCGATGCGGGTTACGGTTGCTGCGGCGCCGCCGGGATGCAGATGCTCGATGATCCGCAGCGCGCGAACCGGTTTCGCGAGCCATTGCTGCAGCAATTGATCCAGAGCAAGGCGACGCGCCTGCTCAGTGCCAATATCGGCTGCCGGCTCCACTTTGCCCAGGCCACCGCAGTGCCGGTGCAACACCCGATCGAATTCCTGGCCGGGCTTGTGCAACCGGAAGCCCCGGATCCTGACCCTTCACCATCCGGACCCTTCACCGTCCGCCCTCCATCGCCACGCTTAAACTTGCCGCCATGATCGCCCGCGACCTGACTCCGATAGACCGTTTCCTTGCCGACACCCAGCGCGCGCTTGACACCGTGTTCGGCGCACCGGGAGCGATCCGCGCCAATCCGGCCGCGGACATCGCGCAGATCGAACTGGACGACACAGAACGCCTGCACGCGGCGGGACTGATGCGCATCAATCACGTCGGCGAAGTCTGCGCACAGGCGCTGTACTGCGGGCAGGCCGCCGTCGCGCGCGACGAGGTCACGCGGCAGCACCTGCTGGAGGCGGCGCAGGAAGAGACCGACCATCTGGCCTGGTGCGCGGACCGGCTGCGTGAGCTGGACAGCCGTCCCAGCCTGCTCAATCCGCTGTGGTACGCCGGCAGTTTCGCGATCGGCGCGCTGGCGGGATTGCGCGGCGACGGCTGGAACCTCGGCTTTGTGGTCGAGACCGAGCGCCAGGTCGAGGCGCATATCGACGAGCACCTGGACTCTCTGCCTGCCGCCGATGCGCGCAGCCGCGCGATCCTGGAGGTGATGAAGGCCGATGAAGCACGCCATGCGGACAATGCCGAAGCCGCAGGCGCGCGCGTGCTGCCTGCGCCGGTGCCTGGCTTGATGGCAATGGCGTCGAACCTGATGAAGGCGGTGGCGTACCGGCTGTAGGGGCCGTCACGTCACGCCCTCATCCGCCCTTCGGGCACCTTCTCCCGCAAGCGGGGGAACGATCAATAGGCGTTGCACAAAAAAGGCCGGCATTGCCGGCCTTTTTGCGCGCAACGCTACCGCTCAGTCGGACAGGTTGCGGCCGTGGTAGAGCTCTTCGATCTCGCGCTTCAGGCGCGCCTCGATCTTCATGCGATCCTTGAACGAGAGGTTCTTGGCCTTTTCCTCGAACAGGTAGGTGTCGAGGTCGAACTCCTTCAGGTGCATCTTCGAATGGAAGATGTTTTCCTGGTAGACGTTGACGTCGATCATCTCGTAGCGCGACTTGATGTTCTTGGCCAGGTAGTCCTGGATCGAGTTGATCTTGTGGTCGATGTAGTGCTTCTTGCCCTTGATGTCGCGGGTGAAACCGCGCACGCGGTAGTCCATCACCACGATGTCGGACTCGAAGCTCTCGATCAGGTAGTTCAGGGCCTTCAGCGGCGAGATCACGCCGCAGGTCGCCACATCGATATCGGCGCGGAAGGTCGCGATGCCGTTGTCCGGATGGGTTTCCGGATACGTGTGCACCGTGATGTGCGACTTGTCCATGTGCGCGACCACGGCATCGGAGATGACGTCCCTGCCTGCGTCCTTCTTGTCGATCACCGGCTCCTCGGAGATGAGGATGGTCACCGAGGCGCCCTGCGGGTCGTAGTCCTGGCGGGCGATGTTCAGGATGTTGGCGCCGATGATCTCCGCCACGTCCGTCAGGATCTGGGTCAGGCGGTCGGCGTTGTAAGCCTCGTCGATGTACTCGATGTAGCGACGGCGCTCGTCCTCGGACGCGGCGAAGCACACGTCGTAGATATTGAACGAGAGGGCCTTGGTGAGGTTGTTGAAACCTTGCAACCTCAGGCGAGGCAACGGCTTGACCACGGCAGTGAGATCCCGGTAGGGCGGCGAGGGCCGCGATTATGAGGCAATTACCCCCCCGGGGGAACGCAGTTCGTCGCGCGGCGGCCGAACCGCCCCGATCTGAATGGCGAACGCCGTCGGAGAGGGGCCCAGCCCGAAAAGGTGACGCTGAAGGTCGGGAATTTGCCCATTGCGTTAGTTCGCCCTAAGCTCACATGAATCACACATTCTTCACGACACCATGTCCGCCAACCCGGTTACCCCTCTGCCCGCAATGCGCCGTGCCGCCAGCCCGCTGATGCCGGATGGCCCCACGATCGAGCGCTTCCTCGCCCACTGCCATCGCCGCCGCTACCCGTCGCGCACCGACGTGTTCCGCCCCGGCGACCCGGCCAGCACCCTCTACTATGTGATTTCTGGCTCGGTCAGCATCATTGCCGAGGAAGAAGACGGCCGTGAGCTGGTCCTGGGCTACTTCGGCGCCGGCGAATTCGTCGGCGAACTGGGCCTGTTCATCAACAGCGACCACCGCGAGGTGATCCTGCGCACGCGCACCGCCTGCGAGATGGCCGAAATCGGCCACGAGCGTCTCTACGACCTGCTGCTGACCCGGCTGTCGCTGGACGCGCCCAAGCTGCTGTACGCCATCGCCGCGCAGATCTCGCGTCGCCTGCTGGACACCAGCCGCAAGGCCGGCCGCCTGGCCTTCCTCGACGTGACCGACCGCATCGTCCGCGCCCTGCACGACCTGGCCAAGGAACCGGAGGCGATGAGCCATCCGCAGGGCACGCAGTTGCGTGTGTCCCGCCAGGAGCTCTCGCGCCTGGTCGGCTGCTCGCGCGAAATGGCAGGCCGCGTGCTCAAGAAGCTGCAGGCGGACGGCAAGCTGCACGCCCGCGGCAAGACCGTCGTCCTCTACGGCACCCGCGGCTGAGCCATGGGGCGCGCCGCCAGCTCCTCCGACACCACGCTGCGCGTGCGGACGGCGGAGCTGGGGGACGCCAGTGACGTCGCCCGGCTGCTGACCGATCTGGGATATCCCAGCAATCGCGAGGAAGCCGTCGAGCGCATCTCCATCGTCCGCCATGATCCGCGCCAGCACCTGCTGCTGGCAGAGATCGACGGCAACGTCTGCGGCCTGATCGCGACCTACACCCGCTACGCGTTCAGCCGCGGCGCGGAAGTCACCCAGATCACCGCCCTCGTCGTCGCCCCGGCCTGCCAGCGCCAGGGCATCGGCAAGCGCCTGCTGCGCGAGGTCGAGTCCCGCGCCCGCCGTGCCGGCGTCACCTGCCTGGATGTCACCAGTAATGCCCTGCGCGTCGAAGCACATGACTTCTATCGCACTTGCGGCTATAGCGACAGTTCACTGCGATTCGTCAAAATGCTCGGAGACTGATCACGAGCGAGGACGCTGCATGGATTGCCCGAAGTGCCATTCTCCGATGGAGCGGATCGAACACCTGGTCGCACACGCACACCGCTGCACCCAATGCCGGGGCCTGTGGATGGGCATGGGCGAGCATCGCTTCCTCGAGAACGCCGCGGAACTGATCGACACCGGCGATGCCGCCATCGGCGAGCGGTATAACCATATTGACCGGATCAAATGCCCGAGCTGCATCGACAGCCAGCTGGTGCGCATGGTCGATCCGCAACAAACGCACATCTGGTTCGAGAGCTGCAAGTTCTGCTACGGCCGCTTCTACGATGCCGGCGAGTTCCGCGACCTGGCCGACCACAGCCTGTCCGACTTTCTGCGCGATCTGGAAACCCCGGAAAGGGTTTGACGCAGGGCGCGCCTTGGCCCGCCTTTTCGGCGCGCATGCATTGCGCCGAGCAAGAACAAAAGCGGCGGGCGCAAGCCCGCCCTACGCGTCGTTGGTTACCGGTTCGCCGCCGCGGCCCTTGACGCCCCAGTTGAGGATCGGCGTGCCTTCCGGCAACACGCGCTCGAACATCGCCACGCAGCTGCGCTTGGGATTGACCACCACCGGACTGCGCGCGGCCTTCAGCAACGGCAGGTCGGCGCTGCTGTCCGAATAGGCGACCGCGATCTGGTCGTAGCCGGCGTCCCAGATCATGCGCATCTTGTTCTCATGATGGCAGTGCTGGGTGGTGATCATGCCGCCGAGGAAGGGACCGCCCTGGCTGCCGATGACCGGCAGGTCCTCGTGGGCGACGAAGTCGAGGATCGCGCGGGCCAGTTCGGGCGAGGCGCCCGTGGCGATGATGACGCGGTCGCCGGCATCGCGATGGCGCTGCAGCACCTTCAGCGCGATCGGCAGCAGCCGACGGCGGATCTGCTCGGCATGGAGCTTCACGTACTGGTCGATCAGCCGGTCCATGTCGCGGCGGCGGTGGGTGCCGACCGTGCCGATCCACAGGTAGGCCGAAATCGCCCAGCGCCGCGTCGGCAGCCACGCGATCATCGGCAGCAGCACGGGAGACAGCAGGATCGCGGCCACCTGTCGCAGCCAATGGCGCTGGATCAGCCACAGCACCAGGTGGCTGCCGGAATCGCCGTTGTAGAGGGTGTGGTCGAAATCGAACACCACCAGTGGCCGATAGGGCCGCGAGCCGTCGAGCGGCGCGTTCCAGTGCCGCACGCTCATGCCGCGAACAACCGGCGAAGCGCCGCGCCCGGGTCGGGATCGCGCATGAACGATTCGCCGATCAGGAACGTCTCGACCCCGGCCTCGCGCATCTTCGCCACGTCGGCGCCGGTGGCGATGCCGCTCTCGGTGACCAGCGTGCGATCGCGCGGCACCGCGTCCTTCAGCGCCAGCGTGGTGTCCAGCGACACCTCGAAGCTGCGAAGGTTGCGGTTGTTGACACCGATCAGCTCGCAGTCGGTCTGCAGCGCGCGCTCCAGCTCGTCGATGTCGTGCACCTCGACCAGCACGTCCATGCCCAGCTCCATCGCCAGGTTGGCCATCTCCACCATCGGGCCGTCGTCGAGCGCGGCGACGATCAGCAGGATGCAGTCAGCCCCGATCACGCGCGCCTCGTACACCTGGTAGGGGTCGATGGTGAAGTCCTTGCGCAGCACCGGCAGCGAACAGGCTGCGCGCGCCTCGCCCAGGTACAGGTTGCTGCCCTGGAAGAAATCGACGTCGGTCAGTACCGACAGGCAGGCGGCACCGCCGGCCTCGTAGCTGCGCGCGATCTGCGCCGGGTTGAAGTCCTTGCGGATCAGTCCCTTCGACGGGCTTGCTTTCTTCACCTCGGCAATGACCGCGGCATCGCCGGCGGCGTGCTTGCGGCGGATCGCCTCGATGAAGCCGCGCGTGGGCGGCTGCTGCAAGGCGCGCGCGCGCAGTTCGTCGAGGGGGCGGATGCGGCTGCGCTGTTCGATCTCCTCGGCCTTGCGGGCGAGGATGCGGTGGAGGATGTCGCTCATGCTCAGGTACTGGAAGATTCTTCGTTGGCACGCCCTTGCCCGGCGCGCTCTTGTGTGACGTGCTGTTGATCGGCGCGCTGTTGATCGGCGCGCTGTTGATCGGCGTGCTGTTGTTCGATGCGCTTTCCGTAGGCCCTTTCGACCTTGGCCACGCGCAGCTCGTAATGCTGGTACCAGTGGGTGCGGCCGTAGGCGCGCGTGGCGGCGTGCTCGGCGTGCTGGCGCCAGGCGGCGATGGCCGCCTCGCTTTCCCAGTACGAGACGGTAATGCCGAAACCATCCTCGCCTCGGGTGGACTCCACGCCGAGGAAGCCCGGCTGCTGCGACGCCAGGTCCACCATGTGCTGCGCGGCCTGCCCGTAGCCGGCCTCGTCCTGGCCGTTACGGCGCGAGGAAAAGATCACGGCGTAATAAGGCGGCTGCGGCAATTTCGCGAAGGCGTCGTCCATTTCAGGCCTCCACGGCAGCCGCGGCGAGTCGTCGCGACAACGCGACGAACTCCTCCATCTTCGCCAGCGCGGCTCCAGATGCCAGCGCGGCGCGCGCGCGCTCGATGCCCTCGGCGATGCTGTCGGCGACACCGGCCACGTAGATCGCCGCACCCGCGTTGAACGCGACGATCTCGCGCGGCAGGCCGGCCTGGTTGCCCAGCGCCTGCAACACCAGCGCCTTCGACTCGACCGAGTCGTTGACGCGCAGGTTGCGACTGGCGGCCATGGCGATGCCGAAGTCCTCCGGATGCACTTCGTATTCGCGCACCACGCCGTCGCGCAGCTCGCCGACCAGACTGCCGGCGCCCAGCGACAATTCGTCCATGCCATCGCGGCCCCAGACCACCAGCGCGCGCTGCGCGCCCAGTTCCTGCAGCACGCGTACCTGGATGCCGACCAGATCGGGGTGGAACACGCCCATCAGGATGCTCGGCGCA
>DATDBD010000073.1:0-8541 GCA_036525015.1 Lysobacter sp. | reverse complement strand
GCGAGGAAGGCGTGGGGCATGGGCGCAGAATAACCGGGCATCTTCCCGAACCTGGTTAACACTGGGTGACCACGGCGCGCGAGGACGGCCGCGGCCAAGAAATCACATTGACAGGTGTTCGATCGCGGCAACGCTGCCCAGGCGATCGGACAGGCGCTTGAGCAGCGCCAGGCGGTTGCCTCGCACCCGGGCGTCGTCGACGTTCACCATCACGCCATCGAAGAACGCATCGACCTGCGGACGCAGGCGCGCCAGGCGGCCCAGCACGGCGACGTAGTCGCGGCCTTCCAGCAACGGATCGGTGTCGGCGATGGCGGCTTCGACCGCGTCGGCGAGGTCGCGCTCGGCGTTCTCGGCGAACAGCGCCGGGTCAATCGTGCCGGGCACGTCGCCCTCGGCCTTCTTCAAAATGTTGCGGATGCGCTTGTTGGCCGCGGCCAGCGCTTGCGCCTCGGGCAGCTTGGCGAACTCGCCGATCGCCTGCAGGCGACGGTCGAAGTCCGGCAGCGACACATCGTTGGCGAAACCGCGGATGCGGCTGGCGGTGGCTTCGAACTGCAGCGCCGACACGCCGCGCTCGTCGTAGTAGGCGCGCAGGCGGTCCAGCACGAACTCGAAGATATCCTCGCGTGAGTGTTCCGACTTCAGCGCCGCGCTCGGATGCACCGGCTGCAGCGCGACCGCCTCGTTGATCAACAGGTGCAGGTCCAGGTCCAGGTCGCCTTCGATCAGCGTGCGGGCCAGGCCCAGCGCGGCGCGGCGCAGCGCGAACGGGTCCTTGTTGCCGCTGGGCTTCATGCCCTGGTTGAAGCAGCCGGCCAGCGTGTCCAGGCGTTCGGCGATCGCCACGACCCGGCCCAGCTTCGACGGCGCGATCGCATCGCCCGCGAAACGCGGCATGTAGGCCTGGTCGATGGCCTCGGCGATCTCCAGCGGCTCGTTCTCGACCGCGGCGTAGTAGCGACCGGCAACGCCCTGCAGCTCCGGGAACTCGCCCACCAGGCGCGACTGCAGGTCAGCCTTGGACAGCTCCGCGGCGCGGCGTGCGCGTTCCGGATCGATGCGCAACTGCGCGGCGATCGTCTCGGCCAGCGCCGCCACGCGCGCCACCTTGTCGGCGACGGTGCCCAGCTTGTCCTGATACTTGACCGTCGCCAGGCCGTCGTTCATCGACGCCAAGCCCTGCTTCATGTCCTCGACGAAAAAGAACTTGGCATCGGAGAAGCGCGGACGGATCACGCGCTCGTAGCCCTTACGGACCTCGGAGGCATCCTTCGACTCGATGTTGGCGATGCCGATGAAGTGCTCGCTGAGCTTGCCGTTGCGGTCGAGCACCGGGAAGAACTTCTGGTTAGTTTCCATGGTCGCGATCAGCGCTTCCTGCGGCACGGCCAGGAACTCGGCCTCGAAGCTGCACGCCACGGCCCGGGGCCATTCGGTCAGTCCGTTGACCTCTTCGAGGATGCCATCGTCGATGCGCGCGCTGCCGCCGGCGGCCTGGGCCGCAGCATTGACCTCGTGGACGATGCGTTCGCGGCGCTCGTCGGGGTCGACCAGCACCTTCGCGCCGCGCAGCGACTCGACGTAGTCCTCCGGCGTGCTGAACCACACCGGCTTGTCGTGCATGAAGCGGTGGCCCCGGCTCATGCGATCTCCGCGCACGCCGAAGACCTCGGCCGGCACCACGTCCTTGCCCAGCAGCAGCACCAGCCAGTGCACCGGCCGGGCGAAGCCGTAGTCGTGGTCGCTCCAACGCATCGGCTTGGGGATCGGCATCGCCGCGATCGCTTCGCGGACGATGTCGGGCAGCAGCGAGGCGGTGCTCGCGCCCGGCTTCACCGCCCGATGGACAAAACGCTCGCCCTTGGCGTCGCTGGTCTGCTCCAGCTCGGTCCAGTCGATGCCGGCCTTGGCGGCGAAGCCCTGCAACGCCTTGGTCGGTTGGCCGTCGCCGTCGAGGGCGATGTTGAGGTACGGGCCGAGCACTTCCGAGCGCTGTTCGGGCTGCTCCGGCGCCACGCCGGGCAGGAGCACGGCCAGGCGGCGCGGCGTGTACAGCGGCTTGGCACCTTCGCGATCGAACGCGATGCCGCGCTTGGCCAATCCGTCGATGACGCCGTCGAAGAAGGCCTGGGCCAGGCCCGGCAGGGCCTTGACTGGAAGTTCTTCGGTGCCGAGTTCGATCAGGAGTGGTTGCATGTCAGTCATCGCGAAGACCCGTTGTTTTTTGACCCTTCTCCCGCTTGCGGGAGAAGGTGGCGCGAAGCGTCGGATGAGGGCAGGGCGCCTAGCCCTCACCCCAACCCCTCGCCACGTGCGGGAGGGAGGCTCTATGCAGCGTTGCGCTTGGTCAGCACCGGGAAGCCCATCTTCTCCCGCTGCGCGAAATACGCCTCCGCCACGCCCTGGGCGATGCGGCGCACGCGCAGGATGTAGCGCTGGCGCTCGGTCACGCTGATCGCACGGCGCGCATCGAGCAGGTTGAAACTGTGGCTGGCCTTGCAGACCTGGTCGTAGGCCGGCAGCGGCAGGCCCAGCTCGATCAGCTTCAGCGCCTCGGCCTCGCACGCGTCGAAGCGGTGGAACAGCTCGGCGACGTCGGCATGCTCGAAGTTGTAGGCCGACTGCTCGACCTCGTTCTGGTGGTAGACGTCGCCGTAGGTGACCGGCGTGCCGTCCGGACCGTGCGTCCAGATCAGGTCGAAGACGTTGTCGACGTTCTGCAGGTACATGCACAGGCGTTCGAGACCGTAGGTGATCTCGCCCAGCACCGGCTTGCACTCCATGCCGCCGGCCTGCTGGAAGTAGGTGAACTGAGTCACTTCCATGCCGTTGAGCCAGACCTCCCAGCCCAGGCCCCACGCGCCCAGCGTCGGCGACTCCCAGTTGTCCTCGACCAGGCGCAGGTCGTGCACCAGCGGGTCGACGCCGAGCGCCTTGAGCGATTCGAAGTACAGCTCGACGATGTTGTCGGGGCTGGGCTTCATCGCCACCTGGAACTGGTAGTAACGCTGCAGGCGGTTGGGGTTCTCGCCGTAGCGGCCGTCGGTGGGGCGGCGGCATGGCTGAACGTAGGCGGCGTTCCACGGCTCCGGGCCGAGCGCGCGCAGGAACGTGGCCGGATGGAAGGTGCCGGCGCCGACCTCCAGGTCGAGCGGCTGAATCAGCACGCAGCCCTGTTGCGCCCAGTAGGCGTTGAGGCGCTGGATGAGTTCCTGGAACGTGGGGGCGGCGGATGCGCTGGCCATGGTCTCAATTGGCGTGCTGCAAAGCGCGCTAGTATAGCGACGGGCCCTGTGATTCTCGGCCCGCATCGACATCGCACGATCTTCCGCAACGCCCCCCGCAACGCTGCCGACGCCCCCGTGAAGCACCCTTTCCTGATCCTCGAAACCGGCCAGCCGGTCGCCTCCATGCGCCGTCATCGCGGGTTTCCGCACTGGATCCGTGTCGCGGCCGGGCTGGAGGCCGACGAGGCGGTGGTGGTCAACGTGGAGGCGGGCGAGGCCCTGCCTACGCGCGAAGGCTTCGCCGGCACGATCATCACTGGCTCGGCGGCTATGGTCACCGAGCGTCGCGACTGGAGCGAACGCAGCGCGCATTGGCTGCGCGAAGCCGCCCAGGACGGCATGCCACTGTTCGGCATCTGCTACGGCCACCAGTTGCTGGCGCATGCGCTGGGCGGCGAGGTAGGCGACAACCCGGCCGGCCGCGAGATGGGCACGATCCACGTCGAGCTTCACCCGCATGCGGGCGAGGACCCGTTGTTCGCTGGATTGCCGGCGCAGTTCCCGGCGCAGGCCACGCACCTGCAGACAGTGCTGCGCGTGCCCGACGGCGCGACCGTGCTGGCGCGTTCCAGCCAGGACGACGTCCATGCCTTCCGTTGGGGCGACCGGACCTGGGGCGTGCAGTTCCATCCCGAGTTCAGCGCCACGCACATGCGCGGCTACGTGCAGGCCAGGCGCGATGCGCTGGCGCGCGAGGGGCGTTGCCCGCATGGCGTTGCCCGCGACGTCAGTGCAACGCCTCAGGCGCGGCGCGTGCTGCGGCGCTTCGTGCGCCATGCGCGTGGATTGACGCATCACGGTGCCCGCTCGCACGACTGAGCGCGCGACGAATATTGATCTGACCATTTCTCCAGGAAGGTTTTCAGGATGACGCAGGTTCGCAAGGTGCCGCTCAACGCTGGCGCGGAATGGTTGCTCGGCGGTTTCGGATTGTTCCGCAAGGCACCCGTGGCTCTGGGGCTGCTCGGCCTGATCTGGGGCGGCGTATCGGGCCTGGCCTCGGTGACAGGACAGCTTTGGTTGAGCCTGGTGCTCGCGCTGCTGGGCCCGATCCTGTTCGCCGGCGTGGTCTATGCCGCGCGTGAAGTGGATCAGGGCCGCCCGGTGTCGCCGTCGCACTTGTTCCAGGGCCTGCGCGACGGCAAAGGCGCACGCCTGCTGGCGATGCTGCTGCCGCAGTTGATCGCGATCGTGGTGATGGCACTGCTGCTGGTGGTGATGATCGGCGGCGAGCAGATGCAACAGATCGTCAAGGTCATGGAGCAGATGCAGACCAACCCCGACCCGAAGCTGGCCGAGTCGCTGCCGGCCGGGCGCATGTTCGCCTGGCTGATGCTGGTGGTGGTGGTCGGCGTGGTCGCCGGTTTCTTCACCTTCATCGCGATCCCGGATGTGATGTTCACGCAACGCGGCGCGTTCGAGGCGATGGCCCTGAGCTTCCGTTCGTGCCTGCGCAACCTCGGCGCGCTGATCGTGATGTTCGTGCTGCTGCTGATCGCCATGGTCGCAATCAGCATTGCCGTCAACCTGATCGTGATTGTGCTGGCGTGGGCGATCGGACAACCCGGCGCCGTGTTCGTGGGCCAGTTGCTGCTGATGGCAGTGATCGTGCCGGTGATGGGCGGCCTGGTGTACTACG
Source organism: Lysobacter sp. (assembly GCA_036525015.1). Lineage (GTDB taxonomy): Bacteria > Pseudomonadota > Gammaproteobacteria > Xanthomonadales > Xanthomonadaceae > Lysobacter_J. The sequence continues at coordinate 3,612 of DATDBD010000073.1, read as the reverse complement.
CGTGGCGCCAGATGCTCGGCGAAACCCCGGCAACGACGGCGCAGCCGTTTGCGGGCGGCATCGAGGTCTGACTTCGCCTGCGGTCGCGCAGCGCAACGCAAGCGGTTCCGCGGAAAATGTCGCGGCAGCGGAGATCTTCTTCGCGCCGGCTTCACTTTCCTTGGGGCAATAAAAAGCCCCGCGGGCAGGGGGGGCCGGCGGGGCTGCGGAACGGGACCTGGGGAGGGGTCACCGCTCCTGGGATCACTCCAGGGGAGGGAGAGATCGGCGACAGGCGTTGCACCTGTCGCGACCTATATGACCATCCGGCACATGGATGGTTCGTGAAGATACCCGTTAAGAAAGCGTTGGATTCAGTAGTGATTCATTGACTGAAAACGGTTTATGTGCCGCATTTCCCATTCATCTTCGCCGAACGCCGTTCAGTCCCACCCGATCGGGTGAGAAGCCTCTCACCGGAGCGCTCGGGTCGGTTCAGTGGGCCTCATCCCAATTGGCGCCGACGCCGCTGTCGACCACCAGCGGGACCCGCAGCTGGGCGGCGGCCGACATCCGGCGGGTCGCCTCGGCCAGCAGGGTATCGACGAATCCTTCCTCGACCTCGAACACCAGTTCGTCGTGCACCTGCAGCACCATGAACGCCCGTGGCTTCTGGTCGTGCAGCCAGGCGTCGATGTCGATCATCGCGCGCTTGATGATGTCGGCGGCGGTGCCCTGCATCGGCGCGTTGATCGCAGCGCGTTCGGCACCGGCGCGCAGACCCTGGTTGCGGGCCTGGATGTTCTCCAGGTACAGGCGACGACCGAACACGGTCTCGACATAACCCTGCTCGCGCGCCTGCTGGCGCGTGCGCTCCATGAAATCGCGCACGCCCGGATAGCGGCTGAAATACAACGCGATGTAATCCTGCGCTTCACCGCGCGCGATGCCGAGCTGGCGGGCCAGGCCGAATGCTCCCATCCCGTACATCAGGCCGAAGTTGATCGCCTTGGCGGCGCGGCGCTCGTTGCCGCTGACTTCCTCCATCGCCCTGCCGAACACCTCGGCGGCGGTGGCGCGATGGATGTCGGCGCCGGACTCGAACGCGCGCAGCAAGCCCGCGTCTCCGGACAGGTGGGCCATGATGCGCAACTCGATCTGCGAGTAGTCGCAGGCGACGATCTTGTGCCCCGGCGGCGCCACGAACGCCTGGCGGATGCGGCGGCCGTCGTCGGTGCGGATCGGGATGTTCTGCAGGTTCGGGTCGCTCGACGCCAGCCGGCCGGTCGCGGCGCCGGCCTGGTGGTAGCTGGTGTGCACGCGACCGGTGAAGGGATTGACCATCTCCGGCAGCTTGTCGGTGTAGGTGCTGCGCAGCTTGGCCAGGCCGCGGTACTCGAGGATCACGCGCGGCAGTTCATGCTGCTCGGCGATGGCCTCCAGCGCCTCTTCGTTCGTCGACGGCGCGCCAGAGGGCGTCTTGACCAGCGCCGGCAGCTTCAGCTCATCGAACAGCAGCGCGCCCAGTTGCTTGGGCGAGTCCAGGTTGAAGCTGCGCCCGACCATTTCGGTGGCCTTCTGCTGCGCGGCGAGCATGCGCTTGCCGAGGTCGGCCGACTGACGCCGCAGTTCGCCGGCATCGATCATCACGCCGTTGGCCTCGATGCGCTCGAGCACCTGCACCAGCGGCATCTCGATCTCGCGATAGACCATCTCCAGCCCCGGTTCCGCGGCCAGTTGGGGCGCCAGCGCGCGATGCAGGCGGTAGGTGACATCGGAATCTTCGGCGGCGTAACGGGTGGCATCGTCCAGCGCGACCTGCGAGAACGGAATTTGCCTGGCACCCTTGCCGGCGACCTGCTCGTACTTGACGGTCTCGTAGCCCAGGTAGCGCTTGGCCAGCGAGTCCATGTCGTGGCGGGTCGCAGTGGCGTTCAGGACGAAACTCTCCAGCATCGTGTCGTCGGCATAGCCGGCCACCTCGATCCCATGCCGGCGCAGCACATGCAGGTCGTACTTGCCGTGCTGGCCGAGCTTCTTCTTCGACGGATCCACGAACAACGGACGCAGCGCGGCCAGGGCCTGTTCGCGGTCGAGCTGGGCCGGTGCGCCCGGATAGTCGTGCGCCAGCGGCAGATAGGCCGCTTTGCCCGGCTCGACGGAGAAGCTCAGTCCGACGATGCGTGCCTGCATCGGATCGAGCGAATCGGTCTCGGTATCGAAGGCGAATTCGTCGGCGGCCTGCAGCCGCGCCAGCCAGGCGGCGAACTGTTCCTGCGTCAGCACGGTTTCGTACTCGCCGGGCGCGGACAGCGCCGCATCCACCGGTGCGGCAGGCGCGGCGCCTGCGCGCGCATATCCGGCTGCGGTGCTGCGCATGTCGCCCCCCCGGCGGTCGTCGTTTGTGCCCGCGGTGCCAGCGCCGCCTTCGAGCTCGCGCAGCGCCTGCTTGAAGCCGTAGCGTGCGTAGAGCGTGCGCAGGTCCTCGACATGCCGCGCGCGCAGTACCAGGTCGGTGGGCGCGCGGTCCAGGGCGAGGTCGGTCCTGATAGTGACCAGCGTTCGGTTGAGCGCCAGGCGCGGCAGCGCGGCGCGCAGGTTCTCACCGATCTTGCCGGTGATTTCACCTGCACGCGCGATCACCTCATCGAGCGTGCCGTACTGGCCCAGCCACTTCGCCGCGGTCTTGGGTCCGCATTTGTCCACGCCGGGCACGTTGTCGATGCTGTCGCCCATCAGTGAGAGGAAATCGACGATCTGGTCCGGCCGCACGCCGAACTTGTCGATCACCGACGCCTGCGAATCCATTCGGCTGCCGCTCATCGTGTTCACCAGCGTGATGCCGGGACGCACGAGTTGGGCGAAGTCCTTGTCGCCGGTGGAGATGGTCACGTCGATGCCGTTGCCGGCCGCGTCCACGGCGAGAGTGCCGATGACGTCGTCGGCTTCCACGCCCGTTTCGCGCAGGATGGTGATGCCCAGCGCTTCGACAATCTCGCACATCGGCAGCACCTGCGCGCGCAGGTCGTCCGGCATTGCCGCACGGTTGGCCTTGTACTCGGGATAGAGGTCGTCGCGGAAAGTCTTGCCCGGCGCATCGACGACAAACGCGACGTAGTCGGGTTGCTCCTTCAACGTCGCTCGCAGCATGTTGACCACGCCGAACAGCGCGCCGGTGGGTTCGCCGGCGTCGTTGGTCAGGGGGGGCAGGGCGTGGAAGGCGCGATAGAGATAGCTGGAGCCGTCGATCAGGACGAGGCGCTTGTTGAGGAGGCTTTCGCTGGCATTGGTCATGCGAGCGATTCTACGCCGCGTGCCCGACGCCGCGTCCCGGTGACGCCGGGGTCACGTCCTGGCGTTATCCTTGCCCCAAGCGAGCATGCCCGCTTCGCCATCGGACCCGGAGACACGCCATGCGCACCGCCATCCCTGCTCTGTTCGCGCTGTTACTGCCGCTGACCTTCGCCGGCTGCGCGACGACGGGCGACATGAGCGACCCGACCGCCGGGCTCACCGATCCGGAGGTGCGTTCGCGCACGCTCGAAGGCGGCGACAAGCTCGAGGAATACCGCGTCGCCGGCCAGCTGCGTGTGGTCAAGATCACCCCGGTGCGCGGCCCGGTTTACTACCTGG
>DATDBD010000072.1:0-5810 GCA_036525015.1 Lysobacter sp. | reverse complement strand
GAAATCGGTGCGCAACCGCCTGCATGTGTATGAGAACTCGACCGCGCCGGTGATCGAGTTCTACCGCCAGCACGGCCAGTTGACCGTGGTCGACGGCGTCGGCTCGCTGGACGAGGTGTTCAACCGCATCATCGAGGCGCTCGCGCCGGTGAAAGAAGTCGGTTGATGTGTTCGAGCTCTCCTTTTGCGAGAGAGGCGTTGAGTAATCTCTCTTGAGCCCATCTCCCGCTTGCGGGATTTGGGTCGGGGTGAGGGCAGGCGCGAGCTCTGGAATCAGGTAGTTCCCGCTGCCCCACACCCTCACCCCTTGCCCTCTCCCGCAAGCGGGAGAGGGGGAATAGGTGCCGTGCGGGAGTCGTTTCGCCGGGCAGCCGGCCGCGTTTGGGAATACGGAATCTTGAAGCTACATATTCTGGGCATCGCCGGCACCTTCATGGGCGGCGTCGCCGCATTGGCGCGCGAACTGGGCCATGAGGTCGAAGGCAGCGACCAGGCGGTGTATCCGCCGATGTCGACCCAGCTGGAACAGCTCGGCATTGCGCTGAATCAGGGATACAAGCCCGAGCACATCGGGGCGGACTGCGACGAGATCGTTGTCGGCAACGCGCTCTCGCGCGGCAACGCCGCGGTCGAGCAGGTGCTCGACGACGGACGTCGCTACACTTCCGGCGCGCAGTGGCTCAGCGAGAACCTGCTGCCAGGCCGCGACACGATCGCGGTAGCCGGCACCCACGGCAAGACCACGACGACCACCATCCTGACCTACCTGTTGCAGGCAGCCGGGCGCGAACCGGGCTTCCTCATCGGCGGCGTCGCGGAGGACTTCGGCGTGTCCGCGCGCGTCGGCCGCGGACGCGAGTTCGTCGTCGAGGCCGATGAGTACGACACCGCGTTTTTCGACAAGCGCAGCAAGTTCGTCCACTACCGGCCGTTGGTGGCGATCCTCAACAACCTCGAATACGACCACGCCGACATATTCCCGGATGTCGCCGCGATCCAGCGCCAGTTCCATCACCTGGTGCGCACCGTGCCGCGTCGCGGCCGCCTGATCGTCAATGGCGAAGACGGCCACCTGGCCGAAGTGCTGGCGATGGGCTGCTGGACACCGGTGGAAACCTTCGGCCTGGATGCCAGCCTGCTCCCGCAGTCGACGCAACGCGAAACCCACGGCGATCGCGCCGACGAGCAAGTCGCCGCGCGCGCCGCGTTCGACTGGACCGCGCGCCTGATCAACGAGGACGGCAGCGCGTTCTGGGTCGTGCATGACGGCGTCGAAGTCGGCGAGGTGCACTGGCCGCTGCTCGGCAGGCACAACGTGATGAACGCGCTGGCCGCACTCGCCGCTGCGCATGCGGTGGGTGTCGATGTCGCCACGGCGCTGCCTGCGCTGGCGCAGTTCCGCAGCGTGAAACGCCGTCTGGAAGTCATCGGCCAGGCCGATGGCGTCACCATCTACGACGACTTCGCCCATCACCCGACCGCGATTGCAACGACGCTGGCCGGACTGCGCGCGAAGGTCGGCAATGCCCGCATCGTCGTGGCGATGGAGCCGCGCAGCAACTCGATGCGCCTGGGCGCGCACGCCGATGCGCTGGCGCCGTCGCTGGACATCGCCGATGCGGTGGTGTTCCTGCACCGGCCCGAACTGGCCTGGGATGCTGGCAAGGTCGTCGGCGCGTTGCGCGGCGAAGGCGTGGCCGTGCCCGATGCCGACGCGTTGATCGCCGCGCTGCGCGAACGTGCGCGTCGCGGAGACCATGTCGTGTTCATGTCCAACGGCGGCTTCGACGGCGCCCCGCGCCGTTTCCTGGCAGTGCTGCAACAAGGCTGAAGGCCACCACCCGGCGCGCTTGACTGCGCGCGCAAACGCGTACACTGAATCCAATGCCGAATGCCTCGCCGATCGAGCCGCTAGGGTTGTTTCCGCTGCACACCGTGCTGGTGCCTGGCGCGTCGCTCGGCCTGCGCGTGTTCGAGCCGCGCTACCTCGACCTGGTCCGCGACTGCGGACGTGCCGGCAAGGGTTTTGGTGTGTGCCTGATCCTCGATGGCGAGGAAGTCGGCGCCCCGGCATCCGCGGCGGCCTATGGCACCGAGGCCTTGATCGAGGACTTCGGCAGCGGCGACGACGGCCTGCTGACCCTGCAGGTGCGGGGCGCGCGCCGCTTCCACACCCACCGGGTACGGGTACGCGACAATGGCCTGCAGGTGGCCGACGTGCAGTGGTGCGATCCGGATCCGGGCGATGCGGTGCGGCCCGAGCACGGCCTGCTGGTGACCTTGCTGGAACGGCTGATCGAGCGCGTCGGCGGCGAGCATGCGCGGGCGCCGAAAGCGCAGTTCGACGATGCCGCCTGGGTTGGGTGGCGCCTGGCCGAGTTGCTGCCGTTGCAGGACGAGCAGCGGCAGGCGCTGCTGCAGATCGACGACCCGCACCAGCGTCTGGACCGGTTGCTCGCCTTACTTCCTTGAACGGGGGGTAGTGGGGGTGCGCAGCCGCAGCACCGGGGTTCCACTGGACGGATGCGGCGCTTCCCGCGATTCGAAATCGCCCAGCACGACCTTGACCATCGCATGGGCCTGGCCGTCGTCGCGCTCGGGCAGCCACAGTGCGGCGACTCCCAGCGGCCGCGACAGGCGCAGCGTCTGGGTGCTGCCAAGCCACAACGGCGCGCCGTCATGAAGCATGGCCGGCGCCTGCCAAAGACGCAGCGCGTACTGCTCGTCGTCGGTCCTTCCGTCATGCAACAACAAGAGCGTTTCGGCGTGTGCGTCCAGCGTGGCAGGCAACACCGGCTGCTCGTCCGCCGGCGTGTCGTCATCGAGCAGGCCGACCGTCGCCACCCAGCCTGCCTGCGGTTGCACGCGCCAGCCCTGTGCGACCAGGCGCGCGCGTAGCGGTTCCAGCGGACCGGCGACCTGCACGTCCAACGGCCAGCGGCGACGGATGTCGCTTTCGTTGCGCTGATCCGGCAGCTTGGCCCAGTCGTGCTGCCACCACTGGTCGGGGTCGAGCACGATGGTCGGTGTGGCGGCTTCGAACTTGGCCAGCAGCGCGTCGGCGCTGCGCGGCGCATGCCACAGCGCGGCCAATGCGAACGTGCCATAGAACAGGATGGCCAGCGGCCGCATCCAGAACGAACGTGCGACGTGGCGGCGATAGGCGATGCCCAGCATCAGCAGCCACAGGATGCCGAACAGCGTGCCGCCGACCAGGTCGCTCGGCCAATGCGCGCCCAGATAGAGCCGTGCGAACCCGAGCACCGTGGTGACCACGCCGGCCAGCAGGTACGGCCACACGCGCGTGCGCCCCGGCAGCTCGCGTGCGATCAGCACCGCGAAGAAACCGAAAACAATCGTGCTCATCGTCACCGCGACTGACGGGAAGCCGAAGCCGGCCGGGGCGGTCGGCGGGCGCGGCATGTCGATCGCCTGTTCCAGCAGCGAGGTCAGTGCCAGGCCGAACACCAGCGCCGCCACCCAGTGCGCCGCGGCCATCCAGCGTCGGCGCCACAACAGATAGCCCAATGCGACGGCGGCCGCCGGGCCCAGCACGGAGGCATCGCCCAGGCCCGCCAGGGCGGCCATCAGGCGATCCGCCAGCGGGTTGCGCAGGCTCCACATGAAGTCGTGGACGCGGTGATCGATCGCCAGCGGTCCGCCACTGGCCAGCAGCGACGCCAACAGCGTGAACCAGGCCCAGCTGATCGCCAGCAGGCATACCGCAAGCATCACCAGCGACGGCGACTCCGGGCGGTTGGGATCGATCAGCGCGGCAGCGTAGCGGCCCAGGTGGGGGTGCTCGCGGGTCCAGCGCAGCGCCCGCGCCAGCAGGTTGTCGGCATGCGCGGCGAACCAGCGCCACGTGTAGAGCACGCAGGCCCAGACCAGCGCGATCGCGACCACCAGCGTGGCCAGCGCGATCGCCAGCCGGTCGGCCACTGCGGCGACCGCGTCATAGGATGCCCCCAGCACCCAGCCGGGCGCGAGGAACGACGCCGACCAGATCACGCAGGCGCCCAGGCTGGGCAGGGCGTAGCGGCGCAGCGGCATGTGCAGCATGCCGGCGATGGCGGGCACGAACGGCCGCACCGCGCCGACGAAGCGCGCGGTGATGATGCTCTTTACGCCGTGCCGGCGGAACATCGATTCGCCGCGATCCAGCCATTGCGGATACCGCGAGAACGGCCAGCGGCTGCGCAACTGGGCCCCCCATCGGCGCCCGATCCAATAGCTCAGCGCATCGCCGATGAACGCCCCCAGCGTCGCGCACATCAGTGCGTACGGTCCGTTGATGTGGCCCAGCCCGATCAGCGCGCCGACCGCGAACAGCAGCGGCAAGGCAGGCACCACGATGCCCAGGATCACCAGGGCATCGCAGAAAGCGATCAGGAAAATGAGGGCGCCGGCAGCGTTGGGGTTTGCGCTGATCCATGCGGTCGCGCTTTCGAGCCAGGCGGATTCCATCGGGCAATTATAGGCAGCACGCCGATGACACCGCGATGGCCGCAATGCAGGTCGACGATGTGCACGGTTCGCGGCCGGGGCGGGCGATTCCGTACACTGATGCCATGCCGTCCCGCGCCGAAGCCATGCAAGAAGCCATCGAAGTACAGGCCCTCAAGGCCGACAGCTTCGGCCGGATTTCGCTGATGCGCGATGCGCGCGGGCTGTTCGTGCGCCGCGACCTGGGGCATGTGCCGCTGTGGTTGCGCCTGCCGGCGTGGTGGCTGGCCCGGCGCGAAGCGCGCGCGCTGCATCGAGTCGATGGCCTGGAGGCCACGCCGCAGCTGCTGGGATGGGACGGACGGCGGCTCGACCGCAGCTACCTGGACGGCGCAGCGATGTACCAGCGCCCGCCACGAGGGGATGTGGCTTACTTTCGCCGTGCGCGACGCTTGCTTCAGCAATTGCATCGGCGCGGACTCGCGCACAACGACCTGGCCAAGGAGGCCAACTGGCTGGTGCTGGTCGATGGCAGCCCCGCCATCATCGACTTCCAGCTCGCCACGCGCGGCCACCCGCGTTCGCGCTGGATGCGATTGCTGGCGCGCGAGGACCTGCGCCATCTGCTCAAGCACAAACGTACCTATTGCCCCGCTGCATTGACCTGCGTCGAGCGCCGGGTTCTGAAGCGGCATTCCTGGCTCCGCGACGCCTGGTTCGCCACCGGCAAGCCGGTCTACCGATTCGTAACGCGCCGGCTGCTGCAATGGGAAGACAATGAAGGTCAGGGACCCAAGCCGTAACCGGCGAGCCCTGAACGGACGGCCGATCCGGGCCAGGAGGAGGACACCGCCATGCGCACCCTGAGTGGCAAAACCCTGTTCATCACCGGCGCTTCGCGTGGCATCGGCCGCGCGATCGCGCTGCGTGCTGCGCGCGATGGCGCCAATATCGCGATCGCGGCCAAATCCGACGTGCCCAATCCCAAGCTGCCCGGCACGATCCACAGCGTCGCCCAGGAAGTCGAGGCCGCGGGCGGCAAGGCCCTGGCGTTGAAATGCGATATCCGCGAAGAGGACGACGTCCGCGCCGCGGTGGCGGCCACGGCCGATGCGTTCGGCGGCATCGACATCCTGGTCAACAATGCCAGCGCGATCTATTTGAAGGGCACGCTCGACACGCCGATGAAGCGTTACGACCTGATGCAGGACGTCAACGCGCGCGGCACGTTCCTGTGCTCGCAAGCCTGCCTGCCTCACCTGCTCAAATCGCCGGACCCGCACATCCTGTCGCTGGCGCCGCCGCTCAACCTCGAACCGAAATGGTGGGCGCCGCACACGGCCTATACGTTGGCGAAGATGGGC
>DATDBD010000071.1:0-2669 GCA_036525015.1 Lysobacter sp. | reverse complement strand
CCGCCCTGCCCCAGGCCATCCGGCCCGGCTCGGCGCGTCCCGGTTCCGGAGTCCCCATGCAATACATCTACACCATGAACGGCGTCAGCAAGGTCGTGCCGCCGAAGCGCCAGATCATCAAGGACATCTCGCTGTCGTTCTTCCCGGGCGCGAAGATCGGCCTGCTCGGCCTCAACGGCGCGGGCAAGTCGACGGTGCTGAGGATCATGGCCGGCGTCGATACCGATTTCGCTGGCGAGGCGCGTCCGCAGCCGGGCATCAAGGTCGGTTACCTGGCGCAGGAGCCGCAACTCGACCCGACCCACACCGTGCGCCAGGCCGTTGAAGTTGGCCTGGGAGAAATCATCAACGCGCAGGCCGCGCTCGATGCCGTCTACGCCGCCTACGCGGAGGAAGACGCCGACTTCGACAAGCTCGCCGCCGAGCAGCAGCGCCTGGAAGCGATCCTCGCCGCGGGCGATGCGCACACGCTGGAAAACCAGCTGGAAGTCGCCGCCGACGCGCTGCGCCTGCCGCCGTGGGAGGCCGTGATCGGCAACCTGTCGGGCGGCGAGAAGCGCCGCGTCGCGTTGTGCCAGCTGCTGCTGCAAAAGCCCGACATGCTGCTGCTCGACGAACCGACCAACCACCTCGACGCCGAATCGGTCGAATGGCTGGAGCAGTTCCTCGCCCGCTACACCGGCACCGTGGTGGCCGTCACCCACGATCGCTACTTCCTCGACAACGCCGCCGAGTGGATCCTCGAGCTCGACCGCGGCCGCGGCATTCCGTGGAAGGGCAACTACACCGACTGGCTGATGCAGAAGGAAGAGCGCCTCAAGCAGGAAGAGAACTCGGAAAAGGCGCGCCAAAAGGCGATCCACAAGGAACTGGAGTGGGCGCGCCAGAACGCCAAGGGCGGTCGCTCCAAGGGCAAGGCCCGTCTTGCGCGCATCGAGGAACTGCAGTCGGTCGACTACCAGCGCCGCAACGAGACCAATGAGATCTTCATCCCGCCGGGCGAACGCCTGGGCAACAAGGTCATCGAGTTCAAGAACGTCAGCAAGAGGTTCGGCGACCGCCTGCTGATCGACGACCTCAGCTTCAGCGTGCCGCCGGGCGCGATCGTCGGCATCATCGGCCCCAACGGTGCCGGCAAGTCGACGCTGTTCAAGATGATCATCGGCAAGGAAGCGCCGGACACCGGCACGATCGAGACCGGGCAGACCGTGAAGCTGGCCTACGTCGACCAGAGCCGCGACGCGCTGACCGGCAACCACAACGTGTTCCAGGAAGTGTCCGGCGGCCTGGACATCCTCAACATCAACGGCATCGAGATCCAGTCGCGCGCCTACATCGGCCGCTTCAACTTCAAGGGCCAGGACCAGCAGAAGATGGTCGGTTCGTTGTCGGGCGGTGAACGCGGCCGCCTGCACATGGCCAAGACCCTGCTGCAGGGTGGCAACGTGCTGCTGCTCGACGAACCGTCCAACGACCTCGACATCGAAACCCTGCGTGCGCTGGAAGATGCGCTGCTGGAATTCCCGGGCAACACGTTCGTGATTTCGCACGATCGCTGGTTCCTGGACCGCATCGCCACGCACATCCTCGCCTTCGAGGGCGACTCGCACGTGGAGTTCTTCCAGGGCAACTATCGCGAGTACGAGGAAGACAAGAAGCGTCGCATGGGCGAGGAAGGCGCGAAGCCGCATCGCCTGCGGTTCAAGGCGCTTAAGTGACGCATCGGCCCGGCCGCGCCTGGGCGCGGCCGGCTTTGCCGATGCGTCATCCCAGCGAAAGCTGGGATCCATTTTGCTGATGCTGCTGTTGTTGTTGCACCGCCACCGTCGACAAAGCAACGCCAAATGGATCCCGGCTTTCGCCCGGGTGACGGTCCAGGGAATGCATGACGCCCCGCGGATAGGAATACGCTCCCCGCGGAATCCGTTCCCCAAGAACTGACGTCCTCGATACCCCCCCGAAGGAACCGACGAATGAATTTCATGCAGGCACTGCGCACCCGCTGGACCCAAGCCAATTCTCTGGTTTGCGTCGGTCTGGACCCGGAGCCTGCGAAGTTCCCCGCGAAGTTCCGCGATGATTCCGACGCCGTGTTCGCCTTCTGCCGCGATATCGTCGACGCCACCGCGCCTTATGTGTGCGCGTTCAAGCCACAGATCGCCCACTTCGCCGCACTCGGCGCCGAAGACGCGCTGCAGCGGCTGATTGCCCACATCCACGCGGCGCATCCCGGCATCCCGGTCATCCTCGACAGCAAGCGCGGCGACATCGGCAGCACGGCCCAGCACTACGCGACAGAAGCCTTCGACCGCTTCGCCGCCGATGCGGTGACCGCCAACCCCTACCTTGGCCGCGACTCGGTGCAGCCATTCCTCGACCGCGCCGAACGTGGCGTGGTGATCTTGTGCCGCACCTCCAACCCCGGAGCCGGCGACTTGCAGGACCTGGTCGTGTCCGGTAACGGCAGCGACGGCCGCCCGCTGTACCAGCACGTCGCCGAGAAAGTGGCCCGCGAGTGGAACGGCCAGGGCAACTGCGCGCTGGTCGTCGGCGCGACCTGGCCCGCGCAGTTGAAAGAGGTGCGCGCCATCGTCGGCGAGGTGCCGTTCCTGGTGCCCGGCGTCGGCGCGCAGGGCGGCGACGTCGAGGCCGTGGTGTCGAATGCGAAG
>DATDBD010000070.1:0-2755 GCA_036525015.1 Lysobacter sp. | reverse complement strand
TCCAGCGTGATCCTGGGCGCAAGCCGGCCGGAGCAACTGCTGCAGAACCTGCAGGCACTGGAGCTGGTGGAGCGCCTGGGCGAGGCGGATTGGCAGCGCATCGAGGCTGCCGTCCGCGCATAGCCAGTCGGTTTGTTGACTCGCTAATGAGAATCATTAACATTTGTGGCTCGTCCCAGAACGAGCCACAACCATGTCCCTGCGCGCACCGCTGCTGCATCTGAAGCCACGTTCCGATCGCCCATCCTCCTCGATGAGCGCGCACGCCTCTCTCGCACCGGTTTCGTTCCAGGGTGCCGTGGAGAGCAACGCACTGCTGCGGGGTAGCCGTGAACTGCTGATCCGTCACGGTGACGAGGTCTATCGGCTGCGCCACACGCGAAACGACAAACTGATCCTTACCAAGTGATCCCGTCCCGGGTTGCGCCGAACTGGATCAACGATTGGACAAGCCGGCGATCGCCACCCCACCGCGCTGCCCGATGCGAGCAGCGCGGCAAGCCCACCAATATCAGAGCAGCGTCGTCAGAGCCGGCGCTTGCGGCGGCTTCGGCGGAGCAGGAGGCGCCGGCGGTGCCGGCACCGCGGCGGGCGGGCCAACGGGCGGCGCCGGTGCGGTTGGCGGCGTCACGTGCGCGGGTGGTGCAGGAGGTGCAGGAGGCGCCGGCGGTGCTGGCGGGAACTGCAGCTGCGCCAGCTTGGGCACCTTGACCTGGGCCGTTCCAGTCTTGCGATCGCGCAGGTAGCTCACGCTCGCCTGGCTGCCGACGGGTTTGTTGCGCAATGTCGCCATCGCTTCGCGGGGCGAATTGACGGCCTTTCCGTCGATGCTTTGGATCACGTCACCTGCCTTCAGCCCCGCCAGTTCGGTGCTGGTGCTGAGCACCAGCACGCCGCGCTCGGTACCGAAATAACGCCCGAGGTCCTTGTCGACGGTCGCCAGGTTGAGGCCGCTCCAGCGGAATGCCTCGGTCAGCATCGGCAGCCGGCAATCGTCGCCCTTGCAGTTCCCCGGGGGGCCAAGCCGGATGATCTCGCTGCGAACCTGCGGGGCCACGACCGGCGCCACGTGCATCTCGATCGCATCACCGTCCACGTTCCAATCGGCCGCGCCGTTGCCGTTGCCGGTGACGATGTGGCGGGTCATCACGGGGCCTCCGTCCTGGTCTCGCACCAGCAGCACGCGGTCGCCCGGCTGCGGCGTTGCCTTGACCGTGGCGCTGCGGCCGTCGCGCTCGTAGGTCAATGCGACCGGCGTCTCGACGTCGATTGAGCGCAGGTTCTCGCGCGCCTGCGCCAGCCGCTGCTCGGGGCTTTTGTCGGTCAGGTTCTTCCCGTCGATCGCGGTGATGCGATCGCCGCTGCGCAATCCTGCCTTGGCGGCGCCGCTTTCGGGCGTGACTGCGGCGATACGCACGCCAGCGCCCGAATCCAGTGCCAGCACGACACCGAGCACCGGATGCGACTCGAAGCGGCGCTCGAAGACGAAGGTCTCGGCGCCGCCCTGTTCGCGGCTGAGTTCGGCGACACGCTTGGCGGCGCGGTCGAGGTCGGCGCGAGCGGCGGCGAGTTCGCGGGCCTGGCCGGGGTCGTCGGCTTTGTCCTGCGCACTGGCGGTGCAGGCGAGCAGCAGGCCGATCGACGCGGCGATCAGGGTCGGCTTGGCTTGGCTGAGTTTCATGGTGTGTCTCGTCCTGCGTGGTTGAGTGGGTTCAGTCGACGCTGACCAGGGCGCCGTCATAGCGCTCGCCCTGTGCAGCGAGCCAGAGTTGGGTGGTCTCGACGCCAGCCAGATCGCGCAGCGTGCGCACGCGCTCGCGCCACAGCGCCTCTCGTTGATCGAGTGGCAAGGCGTTCTGGGTCAGGCCGGCATCGATCAGGCCGATGCGCTGGTCGAGTTCGGCACTCATCACCGTCGCCGCCGCGCTGCCGACGCGGTCATCACGGGTCATCGCGATCAGCGCTTCCAGTCGTGCCGATTCGGCCTGCAGTTGCATCAGCGTGTCGGCGCCGTCATTGCTTGCATCGACGGGGGCTGCGGTGGTGCCGGCGGAGTCGCCGCTGGCGATCGCGTCCGTGCCAGGGTGTGTGGTCGCGTCGTGAACCGCCGTCGATGGAGCACGCCGCGTGGGCGTCGAGGAGCGCCTGGACTTGGCCTGTCGCAATGCCGTGCGCGGGGATGCCGCCTTGGCGACATCGGCGCTGGCATCGGGCACACCTGCCGCCAAAGGAGCGGTCCCGTTCGATGCGATCGTATTCGACGACGTTGCCGCCGCGGCGGTGTCAGGTGAAGTGCGGGACGCTGCCGACGACGGAGTCGCGGCCGACACCTTTGCGGGAAGGTCAGAACCAGGTGCCCACGTGTCGTGTTCGCGCATCAGCAGCATAGGGACCAGCGCCACCGTGGCGAGCACGGCCGCGAGCGCCAGCCAGCGACTGCGCCTGTGTCGCGGGAGACGGATGGCGGCACGCGGGTCCAGCGCCCCGGACAAGCGCGACCAGCCATCGGTCGGCGGCGCTTCCATTGGCAGCGCGGCGAAGGCGGTGTTCCAGTCGTTGGGGGGCATCGAGTTTGGATGGGCAGTGTCAGGCATGGGCCCTCTCCCGTGACATTCCGGTCTGTTCCGGTTCGAGCAGCTCGCGCAGGCGGCGGCTGCCGCGGGCGAGTTGCGATTTGGAGAAGCTCGGCGTGCGCTGCATCAGCGCCGCGATCTCCTCGTGGGTGTAACCCTCGGCGTGGTACAGCCAGAGCACG
>DATDBD010000069.1:0-4839 GCA_036525015.1 Lysobacter sp. | reverse complement strand
GGTCGCGCATGTGTGGAGCCTGTACGAGGCGCGTCCGGCGCCCGACTCGCCGGTGCTGCTCAAGCGCGGCGCCAACAGCATCCAGCTGTGCCACGAGCACGGCCGCTGGTGGGTGTTCAGCACGATCTGGGACAACGAGCGCGAGGGGCTTGCGTTCGATCTTTGGTGAACCCGGCCGCTCAAGCGTGTCGGGCGACGCGCGCCCTCAGCGTTCGCGCACCGCGAGCAGTTCGACTTCGAACACCAGCGAGCCGTTCGGCGGGATGACCCCGCCGGCGCCCCTGCGGCCATAGCCGTAGGCCGCCGGAATCATCAGCACGCGCTTGCCGCCCACGCGCATGCCGGCCACGCCCTCGTCCCAGCCGCGGATCACGCGGCCGGCGCCGAGCAGGAAGGTGAAGGGCTCATTGCGATCGCGCGAGCTGTCGAACTTGTTGCCGTGCTTGTCCGGTGCCTTCTCGTCGTAGTTCCAGCCGGTGTAGTGGACGACCACTTCCTGGCCGGATTTCGCCACGGCACCTTCGCCGACTTTCTGGTCGATCGCCTGGAACGCTGCGATGGTGCCACCGGGCGGTGGGCCGGGATCGGTGCAGGCGGTGAGGAGCAACGTAGCCAGCAGGAGTATCGACAGGCGGCGCATGGGCACTCCGGTACGCAGGGGACTGGAGATTCTATCCCGCGTCGTGCTGGCGACCCACGAAGTGGGCGTACGTCTTCTTCGGACCCAGCGGCATCCAGTGCGACGCGGATGTCAGACAGCCGGAATCCGCTGCGCATACTCCGATTCCACGCGCGTGTGTGTCCGCCAGAAGCCCGGCGGTTCGCGCCCATCCAGGCGCGCTTCCAGGATTCCCAGGTGCGTGTGCCAGCCGCCGGCGACGCTGAGCAGCGTGTCGCGATCGGGCAGGCGGCTGTGGGTGACCACCAGGTGCACGCGGTCTGCCTGCGGCGTCAGCTCGAAACGCACTTCCGACTCATCGCCGCCGCCCTCGCCCCATGTGTAGGCGAGCAGGTTCGGCGCCTCGCAGGCGGTGATGCGGCCGCCCATCCGGCTTTCGCCGGCGTATTGCGCGTACTTGGCCGGCGGCGGATCGTCGTCGGTCGTCAACTCGGAATTGCGGAATACCAGTTCGACCTTGCCGCCGACACGCAGGTCCATGTCGCCCGCAGCCAGCCAGGTACCGCGCTTGCTCGAATCGGTCAGGTAATCCCAGACCCGCTCGATGGGGCCGGGCAGGCTGCGTTCGATGCGCACGGTGCCGGGCGCGATGACGGTGCCGTAGTCGTTCATGGCGGTCTCCTTCATGTTGGGGAGAGCTGGGTGGGGGAGAGCTGCTGGCGCGCCAGCGACGCCAGCATGTCAACGCGCTGCATCTGCCCCGACGGTGTGGGCGGGTCGGTCATCGTGTTTTGCTGTCCTTGCGCGCCTTCGTGGCGTGGGCGTCTTCGGCCTTGAGCAGGGCCTCGAGCGCATCGAGGCGGCTGGTCCAGAACTTCTCGTAATGGCGCATCCATTCCACTCCTGCGTGCATCGGTCCTGCGTCAAGGCGGCACACGTGGGTGCGGCCCTGCACCTCGCGCTGCACCAGACCGGCGCGTTCGAGCACCTTGATGTGCTTGGAGGCGGCCGCCAGGGACATCTCGAACGGGGCGGCGAGTTCGCCGACACTGTGTTCGCGCCGCGCCAGGCTGCGCAGCATTTCCCGCCGGGTGGGGTCGGCGAGGGCGTGGAAAACGGCGTTGAGCCGGTCCGGGCTATTTTCAACCATAGGGTTGAATATCGCCCTGGGCCGGACAATTGTCAACCAGTTGGTAAAATATTGAGGCGAGAGCTTCAGCTACAGCGCATTACCCGCCGCATGCCCCGACGCCCACGCCCACTGGAAGTTGTATCCGCCCAACCAGCCAGTGACATCGACGACCTCGCCGATGAAATACAGACCCGGCACGCGCCTGGACTGCATGGTGCTGGAGGACAGCTCATCGGTGTCGACACCGCCCAGCGTCACTTCCGCCGTGCGGTAGCCCTCGGTACCGCTGGCGACCAGCGACCAGTCGCTCAGGACCTGCGCGATCTCGCGCAGTTGCGGCAGGTTGTACTGCTTCATCGGCCGGTTGGGCAGCCACAGTTCGCACAACCGCTGCGCGAAGCGCTTGGGCATGGCGTCGCCCAGCACCGTCTTCAGTTCGGCGGCGGGGCGCTCGCGTTGCCAGTCCTGCAGCGCCTGCAACGCATCGTGCTGCGGAAGCAGGTCCAGGCGCAGGTCGTCGCCCGGCTGCCAGTAGGACGATATCTGCAGAATCGCAGGCCCGCTGAGGCCGCGATGCGTGACCAACATGTAGTTGCTGAAGCTGCGTCCGTTGCATCGGGCGGTCACCGGCAACGCGACGCCGCTGAGATCGGCAAGTCTTTCCTGGTGCTTGCCGCTCAACGTCAGCGGCACCAGCCCCGCGCGCGTGGGCAGCACCGCATGGCCGAACTGTTTGGCCAGCTCATAGCCAAAGCCCGTCGCGCCCATGCTGGGGATCGACAGCCCGCCGCTGGCGACGACCAGTGCAGGCGCGGCGAAATTGCCGTGCGTGGTGTGCAGTCGGAAGGCTGCATCCTCGCTCTCGCCATGCGTCATGCGCTCGATGCTGCAACTGGTCTCGATGCGCACGCCGGCGGCATGGCACTCGTCCACGAGCATCTTCACGATCAGCTTCGACGACACGTCGCAGAACAACTGGCCCAGCTCTTTCTCGTGATAGGCGATGCCGTGCCGCTCGACCATGTCGATGAAATGCCACGGCGTATAGCGGGCCAGCGCCGACTTGCAGAAGTGCGGGTTGGCCGAGAGGAAGTTGGCGGGCGTGGCGCCGGTATTGGTGAAGTTGCAGCGTCCGCCACCGGACATCAGGATCTTCTTGCCGACGCGGTTGGCATGCTCGACGACCAGCACGCGCTTGCCGCGCTGGCCGGCGGTCAGCGCGCACATCAGGCCAGCGGCGCCGCCGCCGACGATCAGGACATCGAAATGCCCGGTCATGCTCAGACCGCTTGCGGGTCCGGCGCCATGCGCGTGACGGAGCGCAACATCACCGTGTCGGTATCGCCCATCAGTTGAAACTCTCCGTCCTGGATCAGCACGTTCAGGCGCATGCTGCGCTCGATCATGGCCGCCAGCGCTTCGACGGATTCCGGGGCGATGTCGATCACGGTCAGGTTATCCAGCCGCGACAGTGCCGCGGACTGCTTTTCCCACCACAGATCGGCCGCACGGCCGCCGTAGGTGACCACCACGACCTGGCGGGCACGGCCGCAGGCCTTGCGGATGCGCGATTCGTCGGGCTGGCCGAGGTCGATCCACTGTTCGATCTCGCCGGTGTAATCGCGGCGCCACAGGTCCGGTTCGTCCTCGGCACTGAGGCCCTTGCCGAATTCCAGGCGTTCGCTGGCGAACAGCGCGAACGCGATCAGCCGCACCATCAACCGCTGGTCCGTTTCCGACGGATGCTGGGCGAGGGTGAGGGGGTAAGTCGCGTAATGGTGCCGGTCCAGATCGCTGATCTGAAGCTCGGCCTTGACCACGGTGGCCTTGAGCGCCATGTGCGATGTATCCGGTAGGAAGCAGCGCGCATTCTAGGCGTTGGAGGCCGATGCTGCCTGTATGGCGAGTACGAGGCGGTGCGATGTCCTGCGCTGCGATGCCAGAATGAGGCGTGACCGGAACCTCCCCGCCTCGTGACGGCGTCGCTGCGAGCCGCTGGCAACTGCCGCCGGGGCCGTGGGCGACGGTGCTCGATGGGTTGTGCGCACGTTTCCCCTCGGTCGACCGTGCGCGCTGGCTCGATCGAATGACGCGCGGTCTGGTGCGCGACGCGGACGGCAACGCGATCACGCCGGACACCCTTTATCGGGTCGGCACCGAGATCCGCTACTACCGCGAGGTCCCGGACGAATCCCGGATTCCATTCGACGAGGTCGTGCTGCACGTCGACGAGCATCTGGTTGTCGCCGACAAGCCGCACTTCCTGCCGGTCACGCCGGCAGGCGGATTCGTCGCACAAACGCTGCTGGCGCGACTGGTGCTCAAGCTGCGCAATCCGCATCTGGTGCCGCTGCACCGGATCGATCGTGGCACGGCCGGCCTGGTGCTGTTTTCAGCGAACCCGGATTCGCGTGCCCGCTACCAGTCGCTGTTTCCGCGACGCCTGATCCACAAGCGCTACGAAGCACTGGCGCCGCCATTGCCCGACTGCGCATTTCCGCTGTTGCGAAAGACACGTCTGCAAACCGGCGAGCCGTTCTTCCGCATGTGCGAGGCGGAGGGGCCATCCAATAGCGAGACCCGGATCGACGTGCTGGAGCGTGGCGAAGACGTCTGGCGCTATGCCCTCGAGCCGGTTACCGGCCGCAAGCACCAATTGCGAGTGCACATGGCCGGCCTGGGCGCGCCCATTCTCAACGACACCCTCTATCCGTCGCTGGTGGCGGAGCACATCGACGGGAACTACGAAAATCCGCTCAAGCTGCTGGCCCGCGCGCTGTCCTTCGTCGATCCGCTCAGCGGCGTCGAGCGGCGGTTCGAAAGCCAATGGGATCTTTGAACCGACGCGTTCCCGGCCATCAGGCCCATTCGCGCGAGGGGAGCGTATAGCGCCGCTGCGGCATGCCGACCAGGTCGAGGAAACCGTTGAACACCTTGTCGGCCTGCATCTGCATCGTGGCGATGTGTTCGCGTGTGCACGTGCGGATGAGGTCTTCGGTGGCGTGCGAGGGCTCGATGCCGGCCAGTTCGGCCAGTTCGTCGCGATAGACGGGGTTGGCCAGCCAGCGTTCGATCAAGGGCTGGTCCA
>DATDBD010000068.1:0-5940 GCA_036525015.1 Lysobacter sp. | reverse complement strand
GGTCATCGCCCGTTCGAGCACGCGCTGGCCGCACTGGTTGACGTCCTGCCACATCGACAGGCCGGCATCGGTGAGATTGATGTTCAGAGCGCGCCTGTCAGCGGGGTCGGCGACGCGGGCGATGATGCCCTTGGCCTCGAGCTTGTCGAGCAGGCGCGTCATCGCGCCCGGATTGAGTTCGGCGAAGCGGGCCAGGTCGGTCACGCCGGCCGGGCCGTTGGAAAGCATCTTCAAGGTTACGTATTGGCTGAAGGTCAACTCATGGCCGGCGGCCGCCAACTCGTACTCCAGGCGTGCCCACATGGCGTCGCGGGCTTGGCGGAACAGCAGGCCGAGGCTGGAGCCGCTGCAGGAGGAGAGGGGCGCATTCATCTGGCGCATATTTATAGCCCGAACAATAATTGTCAAGGCAAATATTGTTACGGCAAGGGTCCCCGAGCGCCCGACCGAATGGGTCAGCTTGGCCGGGTGAGGACCAGTTCCAGCACGAACTTGCTGCCAAAGAACGCCAGG
Organism: Lysobacter sp.; assembly: GCA_036525015.1. Taxonomy (GTDB): domain Bacteria; phylum Pseudomonadota; class Gammaproteobacteria; order Xanthomonadales; family Xanthomonadaceae; genus Lysobacter_J. Next base: position 5,427 of record DATDBD010000068.1, on the reverse strand, counting down.
ATAAGCAGCGCCATGGCAGCCAGCGTCCACCGCACGGCGACCGCGCCGCGCCAGCCATAACGCCAACGGCCCAGTAGCAACCCGCCAAAGGCGAGCCAGGACAACACGCTCAGTACGGTCTTGTGGACCAGGTGCTGGGCCAACAGGTTTTCGACGAACAGCACGCCCGTCAGCAGGGTCGCGGTCAACAGCGCAAAACCGACCGCGATGGTGCGGAACAGCAGGATTTCCAGTTCGACCAGCGGGGGCAGGGCGCGCAGCCATTGGTGGAATTCCCGCCGGCGCAGGGCGCGCTCCTGCAGCCACAGCATGATCGCCAGCAGCGCCGCAATCGCCAGCGTGGCATAGGCGAGCAGGGCCAGCCAGGCGTGCAACTGAAGGCGCCAGTCGAGGGTCGCGGCCAGCCCGTGGCCCTGCTGCTGGTAGCCGAACAGCGTCAGCGCCGCCAGCGGGAATACCACCACGCCGAGGGCCGCCATCCGCCCCGTGGCGCCGACCACGCTCGTCAGCGCCGCCATGCCCAGCCCGACCAGCGACAGCGCCGCGAAGAAATGCATGTCGGCGCCGCCGGCATTACGCCAGGCGATCAGGTGTGCGGTGGCATGCAGTGCCACGGCTGTCACCGCGGGCAGCAGCCACAGGCGCGTTCGATGTCCGTTGCCCCGGCTGACTTCGAGGACCAGCAGTCCAGCGGCCAGCAGATAGAGTGCGATCGCGATGAGAACGATTGTCATCGCCGCAGTGTCGCACAGCCGCGAGACGAACCGCGCAGACCCGGTTGGCAGGACTCGGTGCAGTGGCGGCGGGCTATACTTCGCGCCCCGTTTTTCTGTTTCTCCCAGGTACTCCCGCATGTTCGAATCCCTGACCCAGCGTCTCTCCGGCACCATCGAGCGCCTGCGCGGCCGCGGCCGGTTGACCGAGGAGAACATCCGCGAGGCCACCCGCGAGGTGCGTATCGCGCTGCTGGAGGCCGACGTCGCCCTGCCGGTGGTGCAGGCGCTGATCGAGCGCATCAAGGTGCGCGCGGTCGGCCAGGAAGTGCTCAAGTCGCTGACTCCGGGCCAGGCTCTGATCAAGGTCGTGCGCGACGAGCTCACCGCGGTGATGGGCTCACAGGCGTCGGACCTGAATCTCAACGTGCCGGCCCCAGCGGTGATCCTGATGGCCGGCCTGCAGGGTGCCGGCAAGACCACCACGGTCGCCAAGCTCGCCAAGCACCTGAAGGAAAAGCGCAAGAAGAAGGTGATGGTGGTGTCGGCCGACGTCTACCGTCCGGCCGCGATCGAGCAGCTCAAGACGCTGGCCCAGCAGGTCGACGTGCTGTTCTTCCCGTCCAGCGCCGACCAGAAGCCCGAAGCCATCGTCAAGGCCGCCATCGACGACGCGCGCAAGTCGTTCGTCGACGTGCTGCTGGTCGACACCGCCGGTCGCACCAGCATCGACGAAGCGATGATGGCCGAGATCAAGGCGCTGCACGCTGCGGCTAACCCGGTGGAAACGCTGTTCGTGGTCGACTCGATGACCGGCCAGGACGCCGCGGTCACCGCCAAGCACTTCGGCGAAGCACTGCCGCTGACCGGCGTCGTGCTGACCAAGACCGATGGCGACGCCCGCGGCGGCGCCGCGCTGTCGGTGCGCTACGTCACGCAGCGGCCGATCAAGTTCATCGGCGTGGGCGAGAAGCCCGACGGCCTGGACGTGTTCCATCCGGACCGCATCGCCAGCCGCATCCTCGACATGGGCGACGTGCTGTCGCTGGTCGAGCAGGTCGAGCAGCAGGTCGACAAGGACAAGGCGCAGAAGCTGGCCGAGAAGGTCGCCAAGGGCAAGAAGTTCGACCTCAACGACATGAAGGACCAGCTCGAGCAGATGCAGAACATGGGAGGCCTGCACGGGCTCATGGACAAACTGCCTGGCATGGGCCAGATCCCCGATGCCGTGAAGAACCAGGTCACCGGCAAGGAAGTGCCGCGGATGGTGGCCATCATCAATTCCATGACGAAGAAGGAGCGCCGCAACCCGGCGCTGCTGAACGGCTCGCGCCGCGCCCGCATCGCCAAGGGCGCCGGCATGACCCCTGCCGACGTCAACAAGCTGATGAAGCAGTTCCAGCAGATGGAAAAGATGATGAGCAAGCTGTCCGGCGGCGGCATGAAGGGCCTGATGCGCGGCATGAAGGGCATGATGGGCGCCCGCGGCGGCATGCCGTTCAGGTAATCCTCTCTCCCTGCCGCCCTGCGGCGGCTGTCCCTCTCCCGCAAGGGAGAGGGCGACTAAGCGGCCGCTTTCCCCTTCTCTCCGTGTGGGAGAAGGTGCCCGAAGGGCGCAAGAGGGGGCGCTTAGCGTGAGAAGCCCCGGATCCTAGGGGTTTCCTCGTCCCTATCAATGGCTTACAATTTCCGGCTTACCTCGCCACTCCGGCGACTGGGCTCCACAGGAAACACCGAACCATGGTCAAGATTCGTCTCGCTCGCGGCGGCGCCAAGAAGCGTCCCTTCTACCACGTCATCGTCACCGACAGCCGCAACGCCCGTGACGGCCGCAACATCGAGCGCGTGGGCTTCTACAACCCGGTCGCCCAGGGCGCCGAGAAGCGCGTCGAACTGAACGTCGAGCGCGTCCAGCATTGGGTCGCCAACGGCGCGCAGCTGACCGACAAGGTCGCCGTGCTGTACAGGGAAGCGGCCAAGACCGCTACCGCAGCCTGATTGGCAGGCCGCGCGTTTAAACGGCGCGCGGCCGCTTCACGATGAAAGATACCGGGCGTCGCATCCTGTTGGGCAGGGTGGCAGGCGCCTTCGGCATTCGTGGCGAGGCGAAACTCGAGTCCTGGACCGAGCCGCGAAGCGCGATCTTCCGTTACCAGCCGTGGATCCTGCGCGACGCGCGGGGCAACGAGCGCGAGATCACCGGCGTTCGCGGCAAGGAAAGCGGCAAGCACGTAGTCGCCACGTTTCCCGATGTCGCCGATCGCGACGCGATCGAAGCGATGCGCGGGACCGAGATCTACGTCCCGCGTTCGGCGCTGCCGCCACCGAGCGAAGGCGAGTACTACTGGGTCGACCTGGAAGGCCTGAGAGTGGTCACGGTCGACGGCGTTTCGCTCGGCACCGTGTCGCACGTGTTCGCCACGGGTGCCAACGATGTGCTCGTGGCTCGCGATGACGAGCGCGAACGCATGATCCCGTTCGTGCAACCGCAGTACGTGACGTCGGTGGACTTCGAGGCCGGCGTGGTCATGGTCGACTGGGATCCGGATTTCTAGGGTATTTTTGCCCGTCATTCCCGCGAAGGCGGTAATCCAGCGCTTTTTGCGCCGGCCGCGATGCTGCGACTGCTTTCGTTGAAGAACAACGAGCTGCACGGTCTCCCGCCACAGTCCCTGGGTACAAACCGCATGCGCATCGACGTCGTCAGCCTGTTCCCCGAATTCATCGCCCAGTGCGCCGCGTTTGGCGTGGTCGGGCGGGCGGGCGAGCGCGGCCTGCTGTCGCTGCATGGCTGGAATCCGCGCGACTACGCCGAGGGCAACTACCGCCGTGTGGACGACCGTCCGTTCGGCGGAGGACCGGGCATGGTGATGCTGATCGAACCGCTGCGCGCCTGCCTGAGGGCGGCCCGCGAGGCGGATGACACACCTGCCAGGGTCATCTATCTGAGCCCGCAGGGCGCGCCGCTGACCCAGGCCAAGGTCCGCGAACTGGCCGGCCGTGAGCGGGTGATCCTGCTGTGCGGCCGCTACGAGGGCATCGACGAGCGCCTGATCCACGCCGAGGTCGACGAGGAGCTGTCGATCGGCGACTACGTGCTGTCCGGTGGCGAGCTGGCTGCGGCCGTGGTGGTCGACGCGGTCGCCCGGTTGCGCGAGGGGGTTCTGGGCGATGCCGAGTCGGCGGTGCAGGACAGTTTCGAGGACGGCCTGCTGGATTGCCCCCACTACACCCGTCCGGTCGAGCACGAGCTTGGCCCGGTGCCGCCGGTCCTGATGTCCGGCAACCATGCACAGATCGCCAAATGGCGGCGGATGCAGGCGCTGGGGCGGACCTGGCAACGCCGCCCGGACCTGCTGGACGAGGCCACCCTGTCCAAGGCCGACCGCAAGCTGCTGGATGCCTTCCGCGCCGAACTGAACGGGGTGGGGGAACCGCTCCCCGTCCAGGACCCTGCCAAAAACACGTAAGCACCAGTCGCGCAAAGGAAAAATGCCGCTATAATGCGCGGCTTGGTTCCACTCGCTGGTTCCGCCCGCTGTACCCATTAGCTCCACACATGCCAGACGCGGGTCCACGTGCACTCGCGCTACAACGACACCAACAGGCAAGCTCAAACAGGTCCTCCCATGAACAAGCCCTCGCTTAACACGCTGCTGCAGAATTTCGAAGCCGAGCAGATCACGCGCAAGCTGCCCGACTTCAGCCAAGGCGACACCGTCGTCGTCAACGTCAAGGTCAAGGAAGGCAACCGTGAGCGCGTCCAGGCCTATGAAGGCGTGGTCATCGCGATCAAGAACGGCGGTCTGAATTCGTCGTTCACCGTTCGCAAGATCTCGCACGGCTATGGCGTCGAGCGCGTGTTCCAGACGCACAGCGCGACGATCGACTCGGTCGACGTCAAGCGCCGCGGCAAGGTCCGCTCGGGCAAGCTGTACTACCTGCGTGGTCTGGAAGGCAAGAAGGCGCGCATCAAGGAAGACCTGGCCGCCTACGCCAAGGCCAAGGCTCAGGCCCAGTAAGTTTTCCGCAACGATTGGCGCCGCGGGCCCTCCCGCAGCGACACACCAACGGCCGCCTCAGGGCGGCCGTTGCGTGTGTGAGGTCGGCGGGCTTCACCTGCGCCGGCGTAAGCTCCGCAGGCGGCCATCGTCGCCGCGTCGAGCGAGAGTCCTCCCGTGGCCCAGGCATCGCGCCACTGCGAATTCCGCTTCTACGAGGAACTGTGCGACTTCCTGGCGCCTGCCTGCAGGAAGCAGACCTTCACCCATGTCTTCGACGGCACGCCGACCGTCAAGGACCGCATCGAAGCGTTGGGCGTGCCGCATACGGAGGTCGACCTGATTCTCGTCGATGGCGAGCCGGTCGACTTCTCGCACAAGCTGCACGGCGGCGAGCGCGTGTCGGTGTATCCGATGTTCGAGTGTTTCGAGTTGGGCGATGCCGCCCGGCTGCGTCCGAGTGCGCTGCGCGAACCCCGCTTCGTGCTCGATGTGCATCTGGGAAGGCTGGCGTCATATCTGCGCCTGCTCGGTTTCGATTGCCTTTATCGCAACGACTACGGCGATGATGAGCTGCTGTGGATCTCGCGTTCGCAGCACCGCATCCTGCTCAGCCGCGACACCGGCCTGCTCAAACGTGCGGCGCTGACCCACGGCGCCTTCCTGCACGCCACCGACCCGCGTCGCCAGGTGCGCGAGGTGATGGGCCGGTT
>DATDBD010000067.1:0-2156 GCA_036525015.1 Lysobacter sp. | reverse complement strand
GTCGCGCTGCTGTGGCATCGAGGCGAACACGAGGCCACCATCGAACTTGAGCGACTGTGGAGCAAACTGTGCTCGAGGCTCGAATTCTCGCTGCTGTGCGCCTACCCGCGTTCGGCCGAATCGGCGCAGGCCTTCGGCTCGATTTGCGAGCAGCACGATAGCGGCCCGCACGACAGCAGGCGGCACGACTGCAGCCAGCACCACCCTGCGACAGACAGCGTGGAAACATAGGCCGAAGCAGGCTTCAACCGCAGGCCTCCTCCCGCCTCCCATCGAGCAACCATCGGCGCTGCAACCTTCACCTGCATGGGGGACGGGTGAAGGTGAGCGGAACGACGCCTTCATCCCGACACGCCGATTTCGACGTGGTTCGCCGCGCAAAAGCGTGCGCCGATCGCGCCGGGGCATCACCCCACCCGCCTGACAAAGTTGACCGAGGCGTCAATGGAGCTGCGTTCGTGCTCATACCGCGATCTTCGCGGTCGCGCCTGCGCGCGATAAACACTGTCGGGAGTACTCCAATGAAGGTCCGCTCTGCGCACACCCCCCGCTCCGTATCCCGCCGCTGGTTGCTGGCCGGCGCCGTGGCGCTGGCTCTGCCTGGCCCCGTACTGGCCGATGCGGTTACCGATTGGAACGCCATCACCAACCAGTTGGTGGGCTCGGCGGGCGGCCCGCCGATACAGTTCCGCATCTTCGCGATCGCACAGATCGCCGTACACGACGCATTGAACTCCATCGATCCGCGATATCAGACCTACACGACGGTCGGCGCCACCAATCCGAACGCATCACCGGAAGCGGCGGTCGCACGCGCGACGGCCGACGTGCTGTTGGCGACGTTGCCTGCCAGCCAGGCCGACGCCATCAACACCGCCTATGCCAACTACCTGCTCACCCTGCCGGCGTGCCCCGTCGCCGCTCCGACGTGCATCGAGGACGGCGAAGACGCGGGAGCGGCGGCGGCCGAGGCCATCCTCGAGATGCGCACGCTGGACGGTTCGGAAACTCCCCACCTGCCTTACACCCTCGCACCGGGCGTCGGGGTCTACCAGCCCACGCCGGGGCCGGCGCCGCAGTTTGGTGGCTGGGGCGACGTCAAGACGTTCTCCATCAGCAACGGCAGGCAGTTCGCTTCTGGCCGGACCGACTTCTTCAACATCAAGGGCAAGACCTACACAGCCGACTACAACGAGGTCAAGGAACTGGGCTCCAGCGCGGCCCGCAGTGCTGTCCCGGATTCCGAAGAAAGCCTGATCGCGCGCTTCTGGTCCGGCGGCGGCGGTAACTGGAACGCGGTCCTGCGCGCCGCTGCAACCCCGATCGATCTCGACTTGTGGGAACGCGCGCGCCTGTTTGCACTGACCAACATCGCGGTCCACGACGCGGTCGTGGTGACATTCGGTGTGAAGTACCGCAATAACTTCTGGCGACCGTATACCGCGATCCGCTGGGCCGACGACGGCAACCCGGATACCGAATCCGACCCGGAATGGACGCCCTACGTCGCCACGCCTCCATACCCCGATTACCCATGCGGCCTGCCGAGCGTCGTCGGCGCCGGAACCGAGGTACTGCGTGAGTACTTCGAGACCGACGAAGTGCCTTTCACCTTTACCGCAGCCGGCCTACCACCCAGCGTGACGCGCACGTACACGAGCCTGTCGCAGGCGGCCGCCGACGCGGCCTCGGCGCGCGTGTACAGCGGCATCCACTTCCGCACCGGCTGCGAGATAGGCGTGCAGCAAAGCCAGAAGGTGGCCCAGTTCGTGTTCCAGCACGAGTTGAGGCCCAGGTAAAAAGTGGGTTCATGGAAGCAGCGCCGCAGCTTGTCTGCGGCGCTGCTTTCGAGGCGTTCGTCTCGATGCGTTCGTCTCGATGCGTTCGTCTCGATGCGTTCGTCTCGATGCGTTCGTCCCGCCTACGCTGGCAGGAACTTGGCGATCCCCAGTTTCAGGCCCTTGCCTGGCAGGGCCATCAGCGTCGACGTCCCGTGCGCGACCAGTTCCCCGGATTCGTCCAGCACGCTGGCCTCGGTGTAGCTGATCTGCCGGCCGGCGCGCAGGCAGCGGCCTTCCGCGCGCAGATGCCCGCCGGTCACCGCTTTGAGGTAGTTGAGCTTGAGGTCGACGTTCACCAGCCCGGCATCCTCGGGC
>DATDBD010000066.1:0-7190 GCA_036525015.1 Lysobacter sp. | reverse complement strand
GCGAGGACACCAAGCTGCTGGCCGTGCCGGTCGACAAGGTGTTCGGCGGCTACAGCCACATCCACGACATCGGCCAGGTCAGCCCGCACTGGCTGGAGCGGATCGGCCATTTCTTCGAGCATTACAAGGACCTGGAGAAGGGCAAGTGGGTCAAGCTCGACGGTTTCGGCGGCGCCATCGAGGCCAAGGCGATCCTCAACGAGGCCATCGCCCGCTTCAACGCGGAAGAAGACAAGCCCAAGTTCTGAGGCCGGTCAACTGATCGCCGATCGTAAAGACGAAGGCCGCCATCGCGCGGCCTTCGTCGTTTGGGCGGGTCAGTGCACCGCCACCGCGCCGGCCACGCGCGCGGCGCGCTCGGCCACCGCCTGTACCGACGGCCAGGCGCGCTGCAGATCGGCGGCGTGCTTGCGGATGACTTCGGCATCGGCCGCGGTCGGCAGTTTGATCAGTCCGGCCAGGCCGCCGTCCAGCGGGCGGTCCCAGGCGTAGTCCAGCGACAGGCACAGCCGCGCGATCTCGCCTGCCGGGTTGTCGATGAAGTCGCTGTAACGCACCGCGCGCCAGCGCGTCGGTTCGAGCGCGGCCAGGTCGTCCAGCAGGACCTCGGTGGCGGCGCGCCATTGCCCGGCCACGATGTCGGCCAGTGGCTTGCCCGCCAGTTCGCGCCAGCCCGGCGTCAGCAGCAGCGACCAGTGCGGTCGCGGCCAGCCCGGCAGCGACTTGTAGGTGCAATAGCGATTGGACTCCCACGCCAGCAGCATGTTGGAAAGGGCTTCGCGCGGGTCGCGATACAGATAGACGAAGTGCGCCTGCGGGAATGCCTTCGCCAGGAACGGAATACGCAGCGAGTGCTTGGGGGTCTTGTCGAGCAGGCGCAACGGCATCCGGCGCGGACGGGCGCCATCGCGATCGACGGCACCGTCGCGGTAACCCTGGCGCACCTGTTCCACGACGTCCGGCGTGGCATCGTCGGCCGACAGCCGGTTGGAATCGAAGCCGTGCGCACTCACGTGCAGGGCGTCGATATCTTCGACCAGCTTGTGGCTGCCGCTGCCGACGGTGAACACGCGCGGCGCGCGCATCAGCGTGTCGTATAGCAATTCCGCGCCGGAACGTGGCGAGGAAACGATGAATACCGGGCGGTCGAACTCGTCGTCGACGGCGTTGGGGATGTTGTTCATTGCGTTCTCAGGCGTTGTCGCCGATGTCGCGCTGGGCCGCTGCGGAGGTTGCACCGGAAGTCGGCGCGGAAGGGACTCCGACCGCAAATTTGGCCACGATCGTCTGCAGTGCATTGAACCAGCGCAGTTCGTTGTGCAGCAACAGCGGTTGCGCGGGCGTACGGATATCGTCAAGGAAACGCTGCAGCGCAGCGCGGTAATGCGGATGCCCTTCGCTGCGTTCGCCGAACTCGAACCACAGGCCCTGCCAGGTGTGCGCGAAGCGCATCGACATCTGGCGGACCTGCGTCAGGTTCGCATGCGGCACCACATCGGCGAACAGCAGGCCCAGATGGGCGTTGACTTCCCACGGGCTCATCACCGCCGGCACGTTGACGCTCTCGCACGGGAACGTGGCCACCACGCCCGACCTGGGTGTCAGCGCCCGCATCGGCCAGCCCAGCCTCGGCGCATCGTGCGGCCTGCCACGGGCTACCAGGTCCCAGAAGTCGCCGCCACCCACGGTGTCGATGACCAGATGGACGCGGGACTCGACCGCGTCGTTGAGCACGCGGTGCTGGCGCCAGGTGTCGAAGATCCAGCATTCGCCGGCGGCCATGTTGATGGTCGCGTCGCCGCATTCGAAACGAACCGTCGGCTGCGTCATCACCGGCACGTGCACGCGCACGCGCTCGGTCCAGTAGTAGCCCTGGTCCGCATGCCGCTTCACCTCGGCCATTCCGGACAGGCGCATCAGGCGGCTGCGGCCGGCCGTGGCGCCGAGACTGGCGAAGACTTGGGTCAGATAGGGGCATTGCAGCAACTCGGAGGTCGGCCGCATCGGGCCGGCGAAGGCCTCGTTGGCCGGATCACCGCCCACCGCCACCAGCGGCAACATCGAATTGCCCGGAAAACCCTGCGGATGCGGGCGCCACGGCCCCTCGCCCAATGCGGCGATTTCCGCCGCCAACACGTCCGCGTCGATGGACAGTGGCAACTGGATGAACGGCACCTGCAGCTTCATTGCGGACCTGGGAAACAAATCAGCCGCTATCGTACAGCCCGCCGCCCAGGCGATCACCGCCTGCAAGGCTCCCCACAAAAAACTACGGCCCCTCGCGGGGCCGTAGCGGTGTTGCCTGTTGCTTTGCAGCCGATCAGAAGCGCTGCTGGTACTTGAGGTACATGAAGCGACCGATGTCGAAACCGCCGTAGTACGAGAAGCCCGAGTTCGGCTGGCTGTACGCCGGAGCGGCGTAGTGCTCCCACAGGTTGTTGGCGCCGATGGACACCGTCGCGTTCCACGGAGCGTTCCAGCGGACCTGGACGTCGTGGAAGGCGTTGGCGCCCAGCTCGTTCTGCGGGGTGATCGTGCCGTCGGTATCCGGAGCAGCGTAGTCCGGCAGCGAGCAGCGATCATCGAAGAAGCAATCTTCCTTGGTACCCGAGTAGTAACGGATGCCGTAGGTCGCGCCCCACGAACCCTTCTCCCACGTCATGTTCAGGTTCGAACGCAGACGGAAGTTGCCACCGAAGCCGTTGAGCTGCTGCGGAGCGCCTTCGAGGCTGTCGGTCTTGAGCTCGTTCTTGCTGACGTAGGTGTTGAGCCAGGACAGGCCGAACTTGCCGTAGTCGGTCGACATCGAGTAGTTCAGGTCGAAGTCGAAGCCTTCGGTTTCCTGGAAGCCGGCATTGCGGCCGCCAAATGCCAGGAAGGTCAGCTCGCCCGTGGCCGGGTCACGACGGAACGTGGTGTCGCTCTCGCAACGCGAGGAGATGCCACGGATGTAGCAGTCGTTGAGCATGTCGGTCGGGGTGTCCGCAACGATCGTGTTGTCGATGCGGATGTTCCACCAGTCGAGCGACATGTTCAGACCTTCGGCGAAGGTCGGGCTCCACACGAAGCCGAGGGTCTTCGACTCCGAGGTTTCCGGCGTCAGGTTCGGGTTGGAACCGGACAGGAACGGAATCGGCGACTGCGTGCCCGGGCCCGGGGCGAGACCACCGGCCTGCGCCGGCTGGCGGTAACCGGCCGGAACGTCAGCCAAGCAGGCAGCGCTGCCAGCGGCCGAACCGAACAGGGTGTCGCACGGATCGGTGTAGTCCTCGAACGACTGCGAGACGCCGCCGTACAGGTCGGCCACGGTCGGGGCGCGGAAGCCTTCCGACCAGGTGCCGCGGACCAGCAGCTGATCGAACGGCTTCCAGGTGAAGCCGAACTTGCTGTTGGTGGTGTCACCGAAGGTGTTGTAGTCCGAGTAGCGCGTGGCCAGGCTGATGTTCAGCTCCTTGGCGAACGGCAGGTCGGCCAGCACCGGGATGCTGAGTTCGGCGTAGACCTCGTCCAGCGAGTAGCCACCACCGGTCGGGCCGGAGGCCAGGTCGGTGGAGATACCGGTCTGGGCGAGTGCGTCCGGCGAGAAGAAGCCGCTCTCATTGCGGTACTCGTAGCCCACCGCGACGCCGACGTCGCCGGCCGGCAGGGCGAACAGCGTGCCGGTGATGTTGGCGAAGTAGCTCTTGGTCTCGGTTTCCGAAACGGCCTGGCCCGGCAGGTACAGGAAAGCCTGGACATTGGGATCGGCGAGGCTGTTCTTAGTCGCGTAGCCCTGCGGAGCCAGCGGGTTCCACGGGGTGCAGGCGCCCGGTCCGAAGCCCAGCGGGATCGGGTTGGCGGCGGTGCCGCACTGGACCACGCCCTGCGAGTTGAGGAACGACGGACCCGTGGCCAGGCCGACGGCCATGGTGTTCAGGTTGCCGGTGCTGATCTGCTTGCCTTCGTTCTGGTTGTACAGATAGCCGGCATCCCAATCCCAGTAGTGATCACCGGTCTGGAACGAGCCACTGAACGCACCCGTGAAGCGGAACGTGGTCAGGCTGTTGTGGACTTCACGAGGCACTTCCCAGCCACGACGGATGTACTGGATCGCCTGCGGCGCCACGCCGGCCGGCAACGCACCGGTGGCCTGGTTGCCCAGCGGGTTGAAGTAGCTGTCGATCGACAGACCGCCCGAGGACAGGTCGAACGCGGCGCTCTGCATCGGATAGCCGGCGTTCTGGGCGAACGAGTCGCGGTCCGTGTACAGCACGTCGGTGTCGAAACCGATGCTGTCGGTGATGTCGTAATGACCGTTCAGGAAGACCGAGCGGCGCTCGATGCCCGAGTAGACCGTGGAGGCCTGGTTCGGGTTCGAGTTGTCGGTGGCGCTGCTGAAGGCGCGGTAGCTGGCGAAGTTGGCGGGATCCAGGCCGGCCACGCTACGGTTGAGCGTGAGCGGGCCAGAGAAGATCGGGTTGCCGGCGGCATTGACGCGACCGGTGTCGTAGGTGAAACGGCCGTACTGGCTGATGGCCGAGGTGCCGCCCGGACGCGGCGCGCTCTTCTCGCCGGTCGGGAAACGCACTTCGGAGAACCAGCGGTCACGCGCCCACACCGGATCTTCCTTCGAGTACTCGACGCCAGCGGTCACGGAACCGCGGTCGCCGGTGAAGCCCATCACGAAGTCGTAGACCTGGCGGGTGCCGTCGCCCTGGTCGTACTGACCGAAGTAGGCATTGGCTTCGGCGCCTTCGAAGTTCTTGCGGGTGATGATGTTCACCACGCCGGCGATGGCGTCCGAGCCGTAGATGGTGGAGGCGCCGTCCTTCAGGATTTCGATGCGCTCGACCATCGAGGCCGGGATCTGCGCGACGTCCTGCAGGCCGTCGTTGGTGATGCCCAGGCGCTTGCCGTTGACCAGGATCAGGGTGCGGTTGGCACCGAGGTTGCGCAGGTCGATGTACTGGCCACCGACGGCTTCGCCGGAGGACAGCGGCGAGGTGCGGCTGATCGCCGGCGAGCCTGCGGCGGTGATGTTCTGGAGGATGTCGGCGACCGAGCTGAAGCCCTGGCCTTCGATGTCCTCACGGGTCAGCTGAAGGACCGGTGCAGCAGTTTCCAGGTCGACCTGGCGAATGCGCGAACCGGTGACTTCGATCTTGTCCAGCGTGGTGGCTTCTTGCTGGCCACCTTCCTGCGCGCTGGCAAACGCCGGCGCCAATGCGATCGCGATGCCGGCCGGAAGCAGGCCGTAGCGCACCGCGGTGCGCAAATTGCGATGGTTCATCTATCTCTCTCCAGAAAAACTTTCGGATGGGCGCGTCTGTTATCGCTTTGTTAAACGCCCAGCAAAGTTACGTTCCGGTGCGGCCTATCGCTTTGCGATTGGCGCTTGGAGACTTTGCAGAATCTGCCCGTGCAGTCATGGGGCCACTTCTGCAGCGCTTGGCGGAGACGCGCCGAAACGCGCGCGGAACGCGCGCGAAGCTGAGCGCTTGAAGTCGTTGGCCAATGCGACTTCGCCGACCACCACCGGTGGTCGGCATTGAGCAGATCGCTGCGTCTTACAGACGCAAAACGCGCCGGCAGGCCGGCGCGCTTTGCTGATAGGGGCTGTGCAACGCCCTGTGAGTACGGCCGAGGGCAGCTGGGCGGTTCAATCGACTCTTACGTTCCCGTGCGAGCCACCGCTTTGCGGCTGGCACGGAGAGACTTTCCGGACTCGGCAGTCGCGGCCGCACCGCGGTAGCGCGTTGCCGAAACACCGAAGCGCGCACGGAAAGCACGCGCGAAGCTGCAGCAGTTGTCGAAGCCGCTGGCCGCCGCGACCTCGCCGATCATCATCGTGGTCGAGGTCAGCAGGTCAGCGGCGCGTTCCAGGCGCATGCGCGCCGAGGCCGCCTGCGGGCTCTCTTCATAGAGACTGTGGAAGGTCTTGGAGAAGTACCAGCTGGAGAAACTGGTCAGCTCGGCCAGCTCGCTGATGCGCACGACCCGGTCGCAGTTGCCTTCCAGGTACAGGCGCGCACGTTGCAGGCGGCCGAACACCTGGCGCTTGCGGCTGCGCGAGCGACCGGGGCAACGCGGGATGCGCGCGGCCAGCTCGCGCTGGACGCCGGCCAGGTGCAGCAGGACCGGCCGCAGCCAGGTCACATCGGTGGAGGCGGCAGGCACGTTCCGGCCGCAGGCCTCGCGCCACAGGCGCAGGGTGGCACGGGCATCGTGGCGCGACAGGCGGCCGCGGCCGGCATAGAGACCGCAATCGGAGAAGCGGGCCATCGACTTGAGCGCTTCGGCCGTCAGGGTGAGGCCCACGCAGACGCCGAAGCGGTCGGCCTGGATGACCGGCTTGGAATCCTTCTCCAGGGCGATCCATTCGCCCTGGCGCAGGCGGAACCGCCCCTCCTTGGCCTCAACCCAGGAGGCGCCCCGGAGCTGGACCCAGATCGAGAACAGGTTGCTGGACAGCTGCATGCTGCCCAGTCGTGAAATGCCCACGCATCCTGCCTGGCTGGTTCCTTCAGGGGAGTCGAGCTGCAGCAGCTGCCCGCGATCCGCCCACTGTGATTGCTCCATGGCCAACCTCATTGTGCTGAGAATGGCTGGATGGTTTGCCCGAAGCGGGCGGATCGATCCGGAAAGTTGGCAGAGAGTTATACGAAATCTTCACGACCCCGTCACCGAAAGAAGTCCGAAAGGTGTTTTCCTTTTCGGATCAACTACCTGGACCAACCAGGCGCATGCTTTTCGGATTCCGATGGCAGCTCCATGAAGCCGATGTCGGCGCCGTCCCATTCGGCGAGTGAGACATAGATCACATCTTGCGGCGCCAGGCTGAAGCCTGTGGGAGCCGATCGACGGGTCTGATCCAGGCAAATGGCGGGCAGTGGGGTCGGACGGCCGAGCTGACGAAGCCGGGCCGCACAGGCTTGCACCTGCTCCATGTAAACCACCTGGCCATCGGCGGCGACGTTCCACCGACGGTAACGGTCCGGCGCCGGACCGTCGCCATCGACCTGGTGGACGCTGGCCGGATCCAGGTCCAGATCGACCTGCCAGAGGCCGGAGCGGGTCTGGCGGGTGAACAGCAGCCGCTTGCCGGTGACGTCGAGTTGAACGTGCGACACGTCGTCCAGGCTCGCCACCCGCCGCCAGGGCTGGGCGCTGCGGTCGAACAAGGCCAATTGCAGTCGTCCGTCGCCCGCCCC
>DATDBD010000065.1:0-2878 GCA_036525015.1 Lysobacter sp. | reverse complement strand
CGCGCCGCTGCGGCTGTTCGTCATCCTCAGCGTGGTGACGTTCTTCGTCGCGCAATTCGCGATCCGCACCGACTCCGGGACGGCCGAGCCTCTGGTGCAATTCGATGACAGCAGCTCCACGGGCGATGAAGGCAAGCGATTTCAGCAGGCGGACACGATCGCCGAAGTGGAGCAGATCCGGGCTGAAACCCTGAAGGAACTGACGCAGGCGCGCGCGACGATTCCCGCGGCGGTGCCGGGGGCACGCAAGGGCATCGATGCGGCGATCGTCGCCATCAACCACAAGGCCGACCAGCGCGTGGAGGTGCTGCGCAAGGATCAGGACCTGAGCGCCGAGCAGGTGGCCGCGGCCCAGGCGGAAGCCGCCGCCATGCGCAAGGACCAGGCGCGGGTCGAAGCCGGCGGCGCGCCGAAGAAGCCGTTGCTGGAAACCGCGCCGACGCTGGCCGAGGTCGAGCGCCTGCGCGAGGAGAAGCTCAGGCCGCGGCAGGAGCGCCTGGCCAAGCTGCCTGCCGATGCCGCCACGGCGCGCAAGGTGGAGCTGCGCGAGATCCGCTCCACCAACCTGATGGCCGGCTGCCGCGCCGCGCAGTTGCAGATCCAGCACGCGACCGCGACCGAAGGCCCGCGCAAGCGCAAAGCCGCCGACGACGCCCGCGCCTATGGCGATAGCGAGTGCGGCAACGTCGACTTCACGATGTTCGGCACCGAGCCGTGGGACGAGGAGACCAATCCCGTCACGCTCGATTCGGCGCCCGGGTTCGTCAACCGCTGGCTAAACCGTCAGATCGCGCATGGCCGCGAGAACATCGCCCGCGCGCAGAAGGATTCGAGCCTGTACTTCCGGGCGCTGGTGGGCGCGGTGCCGTCGGCGCTGTTCCTGCTGGTGCCCGTCTTCGCGCTGCTGCTCAAGCTCGCCTATCTCGGTTCCGGCCGCCTGTATCTGGAACACCTGGTCGTGGCGCTCTACAGCCACGCCTATCTGTGCCTGGTGATGCTGGCGTTCTTCCTGCTGCTCGTGATCGACCATGCCATCGCGCCGCATTGGGCAGGATTCAGCTGGATCAGCGGCCTCATCGGCACGCTGTTGTGGTTGTGGCTGCCGGTCTACCTGCTGCTGATGCAAAAGCGCGTGTACGGCAACGGCTGGCCAGTCACGCTGCTGCGCTACCTGGTGATCGGCAACCTGTACTTCGTGCTGCTCACTTTCGCCGCGTTCTTCCTGGCGATCGCCAGCATCGTCAGGATGTGATTGGCATGAACCAAACAGAATGGGTCTACGCGGTCACGCTGGACGTCGCCGCCGCCGTCATCGACGACTACCTGGCGTGGCTGCGCGCGCACATGCGCGAGATCGCGGCGCTGCCTGGCTTCACCGGTGCGCAGTTGTTCGAGCAGGATGAGCCACGGGCCGAGGCCGGTCGCGTGTGCCTGAGCGTGCACTACACGCTGCGCGACGAGGGGGCGCTGGCAACGTACCTGCGCGAGCACGCGCCGCGCATGCGCGCGGACGGCGAAGCGCGGTTCGGCGGGCGCTTCCGCGCCACGCGGCAGGTGCTGCGCCGCATCGATACCGCATAGGCCGGTCGATGGCGGCGCGAGTCAACGCGCCAGGCGCTGCCTTAGCCAGTCGTCGCGATTGATCGGCGCGGTGGACAGCAATTCGCGTCGCAGCGCGGCGCGCTCCTGTGGCGGGGTGCGTTGCACCAGCACCGACAGGTCGGCGCGCTGTAGCGGCGTCATCGTGCGCAACACCTGCAGCATCGAACGGTGCTCGTCGTGCGGCAGTTGCGCCAGCAGCGGCTGCAATGCGGCGTAGTCGGCGCCGAGCACCGGGCCGAGCAGCCATCCGCGCCGCTGGCTGCGGTCCATCGCATCGAATTCCTGGTGCAGCGCCAGTTGCTGGTCGGGCGGCAATGCCGCGTAGCGCTGCATCGCCGCCTGCACTTCCTGCCGTTCGGCCGGCGTCAGCGTGCGCCACGCGGCGTAGCGCTCGCGCAGCTCGGCGCGCTCGGCCGGTGGTTGTGCCTCCCAGGTCCGCAGCCTGCTCTCGAACGCTCCGCGCTCGGCCGGGGTCCATTTCACCCACCGTTCGGCGCGCGACTGCAGGACCAGCCGCGCCTCCGCCGGCAGCGAGGGCAGGATGTCGGCGAAGTCGGCCAGCACGCCCGTCGCCGACAACGCCGGACCGGCGGCGAGGCAGGCCAGCAACAGGGCCGGCATGGTCAGGCGTGCGCGTGACTCAGAGCCCGGACGCATCGTCGGAGTCCTCGCTCGTTTCCAGACGTGATGCATCGGCATCCGGCAACGCGGCCGGTGCCGCCTCGGTCACGGTCAATGCGGCCGGGCGCAGGCCGGCGTCGCGCGCGGCGAGCCAGCTGTAGAAGTCGAGTTCGCGCGCCTGGGCCTGGCCTTCGACGTCGGCCAGCAGATCGAAGTCGCGGTGCGAGAGGCTCGCCGCCTCGTCGCCGTAGCGGGTGGCCGGATCCCCAGAGGGCGGCAGCGGTTGCACGCGGATCCCCCGCGCATCTCCGATCAGGCCGCCGAAGCCTCCCGGCAACCACCAGAAGCTGGCCGCGAACGCCACGACGCATAGCGCGAGCAGGCTCCACAGCAACGGCATCAGCCAGCGCGGTCGACGGGACGGCTGGCGCGCAGGACCGGTTCCCGGCGCAGGTACCGCCGGCGCCTCGTCGCCGCGCAGCACCGCCTCGCGCAGGCCCGCCAGCCGCAGCAGCCGCTCTGGAGGCAGGGCCTTGATGCGGCGATGGACCTGCTCGCGCAGGCGCTGCCAGGCCTCGGGGTCGGCGCGACCGTCGGCGTGGCGCGGCAACGCCCGTTGCAGGGCCAGCCGATAGGCCGCGGGGCTCACGCCCAG
>DATDBD010000064.1:0-5664 GCA_036525015.1 Lysobacter sp. | reverse complement strand
GAGACGATGCCGGCCACCTTGTCCTGGAACAAAGCCACCCCGGAACCGCCGTCGCCGGTGGGGCGCGATATCCAGTCCAGCGTGTTCTTCAGCAGCGCCGGCATCGAGCCGTTGTATTCGGGCGTGCTGATCAGCAGTCCGTCGTGAGCGCCCATCAGTTGCTGCAACTGGCGCACCTGATCGGGCACGCCGGCGGCCTCGATGTCGCCGTCGTAGATCGGCAGCGGGTAATCGCGCAACTCGATCAGCGTCACTTCGGCGCCGGCGCTGCGTGCGCCTTCGGCCAGCACGTGGATCAGCCGGCGGTTGAAGGAGCCTTGGCGCAGGCTGCCGGCAAAGGCCAGCAGGCGGGGAGCAGTTGCGGTCATGCCGGACTCCGTGGGGGATAACGCTATGGTGGACCGTTGCGCGCGTCTGAAAAAGGTCCGACCGAGGGGCGTGCATGGCCCGATGTGCCGAACCGCAATTCTGGCTTCGGATCCAACCCCTTTTCGCCCGGACCGGTTGCAGCCGCGCGCGCGAAGCGGGATCCTCGCCGCGGCAAACACGGCGGAGCGAAACAAATGGGGCGCACGATTCTCGGCATGCTGGTCGGCGTGGTGGTGGCGGTGCTGGTGATCATGGCGATGGAGATGCTTGGGCACCATTTCTATCCGCCGCCGTCCGGGCTGGACGTGACGGATCCCGCCAACGAAGCCGCCTTCGCGCAGTTCGTCGCCACCATGCCGTTCGGCGGCAAGGTCATGGTGCTGCTGGCCTGGCTGGTCGGCACCTTCGTGGGCGCGCTGGCCGCGGCCAAGATCGCCCGTCACCAGACCGCGGCCGCGCTGCTGGTGGCGCTGGTGGTGATCTCGGGCGTGATCGGCATGATCATGGAAATTCCGCATCCGGCCTGGCTGAGCATCCTCGGCCTGCTGCTCCCGATTCCCGTTGCGCTGTTGGCGGTGCGGCTGGTTTACCGGCGCAGCACATTGCCGCGGGTGTAGGGAACCGGGGAGCGTTGCGAGTATCTGGTTGCACACGACCGAATCGCCGACACTGTGCAGCCCCACGTCCCTTCGCCTGCCCACTCGATGCGCGTCCTTCATCTCGCAGTTGCCCTGCTGATCGCTTCCGGTTCCAGTCTCGCCGCCCAACCCGTCCTGCCCCCTTCGCAGGCCTACCAGACTCCCGACGACTGGCGTCAGCCGGTCGCGCCTTTCCGGCTCGCCCAGCGCAGCTGGTACATCGGCACTGACGGCCTCAGCGCGGTGCTGATTAAAACGGATGCCGGCGCCGTGCTGATCGACGGCGGCATGCCGCAGGCGGCGGACATGCTGCTCGCGCACATGCGCGAGCTCGGCGTCGCGCCAGGCGACCTCAAGCTGATCCTGCACAGCCACGCGCACGCGGACCACGCCGGGCCGCTCGCCGCGGTGCAACGCGCGACCGGCGCGCAACTGGTGAGCAATGCCGAATCGGCGGCCCTGCTCGCGCGCGGCGGCAGCGACGACATCCACTTCGGCGACGGCATGCTGTACCCGGTGCCACGCGTGGACCGGCTGGTGATGGATGGCGAAGTCGTGCAACTCGGTGACGTCGCCTTCACCGTGCACTACACGCCGGCGCACACCCCCGGCAGCATGAGCTGGACCTGGACGGATAGCGCCTGGTCGAACAAGTCCGGCAGCAAGCGCGAAGGCAAGCCGGTGCACATCGCCTACGCCGACAGCCTCAGCGCGCCGGATTACAAGCTGGTCGGCAATCCGCGCTATCCGAATATCGTCGACGACTACCGCCGTGGCTTCGCCGCCGTGCGCGCCCTGCCGTGCGACCTGCTGCTGACGCCGCATCCTTCCGTCAGCGGCTGGGCGCCGGCCAACACCGCCGCGCCGCACCAGACGCCCATGACCTGCGCCGCCTATGCCGACCAGGCCGAACGCGCCTTCGATGCGCAACTGGCCAAACAACGCGGCGACGATGCGCAAGGCAACGCAACGCAGGGGAGCGCGCACTGATGCCCTACACCCCCATCGTCGCCACGCTCGGCTACGTACTGTCGCCCGACGGACGCGAAGTGCTGATGGTCCATCGCAATGCACGCCCCGAGGATCACCAACTCGGCAAGTACAACGGACTGGGCGGCAAGCTCGAGCCGCATGAGGACGTCGTGGCCGGCATGCGCCGTGAAATCCACGAGGAAGCCGGCATCGACTGCGAGGAACTGAAGCTGCGTGGCACGATCAGCTGGCCCGGTTTCGGCAAGCATGGCGAGGACTGGCTGGGCTTCGTCTTCGTCGTCACCCGTTTCACTGGCACGCCGTTCGCCAGCAATCCGGAAGGCACGCTGGAATGGGTGCCGCTGGATCGCCTGCACGAACTGCCGATGTGGGAGGGCGACCGCAACTTCCTGCCCCTGGTGTTCGACGAGGACCCGCGCGCGTTCCACGGCGTGATGCCGTATCGCGACGGTCGGATGGTGTCGTGGGCGTATTCGCGGGTGTGAGCGCAACGCCGACTTGATTGCAGCGCTACGTGGCTCGAATCAATCGCGAGCCGGCGCCCGCACCCGATACTCCATGTTCACCGCATACGGCGCGCTCTCGACGAAGCCGTACTGGGCATACAGGTGCCTGGCATCGCCATTGGCGACCAGCGACACCACCGACGATACCGGCGCATTCGCGCGCAGCCAGGCGTCGAGCGCGGACATGATGCGTTTGCCCAGGCCGCGCCCCTGATACGGCGGTTCCACGGCCACATCGACCACCAGGAAGAAGCATCCACCATCGCCGACGATGCGCCCCATGCCGATCACCCGCCCGTCATCGAGCAGGCTCACGCCATAAAGCGTGTTGGCAAGGCCGCGTTGCGCCGCCTCGAGGCTGCGTGAGGACAGGCCCGCCTCGACTCGCAGGCGACGGTAGTTCTCCACGTCCGGGAAGCGCTCGACCAGTGCGATGGCGTCGGTGCCCGGGCTTTCCACTCAGATGTCCTTGACCGTGCCGACTTCGGCCTTCTCGCCTTGCGCGATGCCGATGTTGCTCGATGCCGCGTCGTACACCTCGAGATCGAGCAGTCCGGTCTCCTTGGCGACGAGCACCGGCACCAGCATCTGCCCGGTGACGTTGGTCATCGTGCGCATCATGTCGAGCACGCGGTCGATGGCATAGAGGTAGGCGATCGCCTCCAGCGGAAGCCCGGCGGCGCTCAGCACCACGGTCGCCATGATCACTGCGGTCCCCGGTACGCCGGCGGTGCCGAAGCTGCCCAGCACCGAGGCCAGCATGATGATCAGGTACTGCGACATCGACAGTTCGGTGCCCGTGTACTGGGCGATGAACACCGCCGCCAGCGCCGGGTAGATCGCGCCACAGCCATCCATCTTGATGCTGGAGGCCAGCGGCACCGCGAATGCCGCGTAGTCGCTGTCTACGCCATGGTTGTGGGTCACGCTGCGCAACGCGACCGGCATCGCGGCGAAGCTGCTGGAGGCCACGAAGCCCACCTGCATCGCCGGCGCCGCGCCGCGGAAGAACTTGAGCGGGTTAAGTCCGTGCGCCAGCAACAGGCCGCTGTAGACGACCACGATGTGCAATGCGCAGGCCACGTACAGGGCGATGACGAAATTGCCCAGCGGCAGCAGTTTCTCGAAACCGTAGGCGCCGACCAGGCTGGCGATGAGGCCGAACGTGCCCAGCGGGGTGAACTCCAGAACGAAACGGGTCACCTGGATCATCGTCTCGCTGGCCTCGCCGGCGAGCCGGCGCAGGTTGGCGGTCCTCTCGCCAAGCTTGACGAAGGCGAAGCCGATCAGGCCGGCGAAGAAGATCACCTGCAACACGGTGCCGTTGCTCGGCACGATGACGTTCTGGCCGTCGGCGGTCTTGCCCGCGCCCATCGCCGCGAGGGCGCGGAACGGGTTCTGCGGCACGATGTTGAACAGCACGTCGAGCGGCCCGGGCACTTCCTTGGGCGTGTAGTCCGTTGCCACCGTCAAGGAGCTGATGTTGACGCCCGCGCCCGGCTTGACCACCAGTCCGACCGCCAGGCCGACGCACACGGCCAGCACCGCGGTGATGGCGAACCACAGGAACGTGCGACCGCCGAGCGCGGCGATCGATTTCTGGCCGTGCAACGAGCCCACCGCATGGATCACCGCGAAGAACACCAGCGGGATCGCGATCATCTTGATCAGGTTGACGTAGACGTCGCCGAGCGGACCGAACCAGGTCGCGGCCGACGGGCCCATCGCCCACCCCGCCAGCGCGCCGAGCACGAAGCCGGCCAGCACGCGCTGCCAGAACGGGATGCCAAGCCAGGCCGAAACCACCCTCATCAGAACCTCTGCGCTTTACCCATCTTGTCGACTTGGCACCATAGCCGAGCCGGAAGGGGTCGGCGACCCCGCCAATGCAACACCGGCGTCTCATTTACTGCAATGTGTCTGGGCATAATCGCGGTTCGCCTGTCCGTGCCGTCCCGAATGTCCCGATTGCCCCACGCCTGCCTCGCCTTCGCCCTTACCCTGCTCGCCAGCGCCTGTTCCAGTGCGGGCGCCTCTCGGGACACGGGCACTGTCCCGCCCCCGACGCCCGCGCCTGCCGGCGCCCTGACAGTCGAAGTGCCGCAGATCGTGCATCCGCAGGCGGAGTCGGCGGCATGGTGGTTCCGCGACGGCGCCGCGCAGGCGGCCGGGCGCGGCGCGATGTCAGGCCGGGCGAAGAACGTGATCCTGTTCGTCGGCGACGGCATGAGCCTGACCACGGTAGCGGCGGCGCGCATCCTCGATGGACAGCGCAAGGGCGGGCCCGGCGAGGAGAACCGGCTCAGCTGGGAACACTTCCCCGCCACCGCCTTGAGCAAGACCTACAACACCGATTCGCAGACGCCGGACTCGGCCGGCACGATGAGTGCGATGGCCACGGGCGTGAAGACCCGGATGGGCGTGCTGAGCATTGGCCAGCAGGCCACGCGCGGCAACTGCGCGCAGGCACTGGACGCGCCGATGCTGACGCTGTGGGAACTGGCCGCCAGCCGCGGTCTGGCCACCGGCGTGGTCACCACCACGCGAGTGACGCACGCCACGCCCGGCGCGACCTTCAGTCATTCCGCGGACCGTAACTGGGAAAGCGACGCCCAGATGTCGGCCGGGGCCCAGGAAGCCGGCTGCACCGACATCGCCCGACAGATCGTGGAATCGCCGTTCGGCACCGGCCCCGACGTGCTGATGGGCGGCGGACGCAGTTATTTCATGACCACGCGCCAGCAGGATCCCGAATACGACAACAAGACCGGCAAACGCCTCGACGGCCGCGACCTGATCGCGCAATGGAAGCAGCGGCATCCGGGCGGCGCCTACGTGTGGAACGCGAAGCAGCTGGAGGCGGCGCCCGCGAATGCGCCGTTGCTGGGGTTGTTCGAGCCGGGCCATATGCAGTTTTCGCAGGATCGTGCGAAAGATGGCGCCGGCGAACCGACGCTGGCGCAGATGACGCGCGCGGCGATCCAGCGCCTGAGCCACAACGGACAAGGCTACGTGCTGCTGGTGGAAGGCGGTCGCATCGACCACGCCCATCATTACGGCAATGCCTATCGCGCCCTGACCGACACCATCGCGCTCAGCGAAGCGGTCCAGGCCGCGACCGAAGCCACGTCGGCCGACGACACGCTGATCCTGGTCAC
>DATDBD010000063.1:0-8519 GCA_036525015.1 Lysobacter sp. | reverse complement strand
GCGCGGCGAAGTCCTCGGCGATCGCGGCCACGCGCTTGAGCGAGTCGGCCTTGTGGTCGGCCAGGTAGGCGATCACCGGCAGCACCGAGCACTCGGTGTTGAACAGGTCAGGATTCAACACCGTGGCCTGCTGGCCCGAGTAATTGATCACGTCCTGGTTGCGGTTGAGGGTCAGCCACTTCGGGTTGCCTTCAAAGGAACCCGCGGTAATGTTGCGCACGGCGTCGGCAAGCGACACGGTCGTCTGCACCGAGGGATCCTGCTGCAGCGCCCAGCCCAGGCGATCGGCCTGCACCAGCGTCTTGTAGTTGAGGCAGGCGTCCTTCTTGGTCTTGACGATCACCGCGAACAGGTCGCTGGACAGCGCGTAGTTCTTGGTGATGTAGGCGTTGTCCTGGTTGTAGCGCGAATCCTTGCGCAGTTCCGGCGCGCCCGGATCCAGATCGCCGATCTGCAGCCCGCGGCTGATCCACAAGCCGCCCGCGGCGAGCACCACCGCGACGGTGATCGCGCCAATCGCCCAGCGCCGTTCGGTGAACTTATCGAGGAAGTTCCAGAACGCGCCGAAGCCGCGACCGTGCGCTTCTTCGTCTTCCTCGCGCAGGCTGCGCTTGGCCGCGGCCGGGCTGACGCCGACGTACGACAGCAGTACCGGCAGGAGGATCAGGTTGGTGAACACCAGCACGCCGACGCCGATGCTGGCGGTCAGTGCCAGTTCCTTGATCACCGGAATGTCGATCGTCATCAGCACGGCGAAACCGACCACGTCGGCCAGCAGCGCGGTCAGGCCGGCGAGGAACAGGCGGCGGAACGTGTAGCGCGCGGCGACCAGGCGATGGGTGCCGCGACCCACGTCCTGCATGATGCCGTTCATCTTCTGTGCGCCATGGCTGACGCCGATAGCGAAGATCAGGAACGGCACGAGCACGGAGAACGGGTCCAGCTCGAAGCCGAACAGGCGCACCAGGCCCAACTGCCAGACCACGGCGACGACCGAGCAGGCGACCACCAGCACCGTGCTGCGCAGGCAGCGGGTGTACAGGAAGATGATCAGCGCGGCGATCAATGCCGCTATCAGGAAGAAACTTGCGACCTTGACCAGGCCTTCGATCAGGTCGCCGGCCAGCTTGGCAAAGCCGATCACGTGGATCTTGATCTTGTCGTTGCCGTACTTGGCGCGGACGCTTTGCTCAAGCTTCTGCGAGAACGCGTGGTAGTCCAACCGTTGCCCGGTATCCGCGTTGCGCTCGAGCAGGGGCACGAACACCATGCTCGAACGGAAGTCGTTGGCCACCAGGTTGCCGACGATGTTGGCGCGGCGGATGTTGAGTTTGAGCGCATCGACCGAGGCGGGCGTGCCGTCGTAGTTGTCGGGCATCACCGGCCCGCCGACGAAACCTTCCTCGTTGACCTCGCTCCAGCGCACGGCCGGGGTCCAGATCGACTTCATCCACGCACGATCGACGTCCGAATTCAGGAACAGCTCGTCGTTGACCTGCTTGAGGACCTCGAGGTACTGCGGATCGAAGATGTCGCCGTCGGTGTTCTCGACCACCACGCGCACCGAATTGCCCAGGCCGCGCAGACTGCCGCGGCTTTCCAGGTAATTTTTGACGTACGCGTGACCGTGCGGAATCATCTTCTCGAAACCGGCGTTGATCGCCAGCTTCGTGGCCTGGAAGCCGAGCAGCACGGTCAGCAGTGCGCAGGCGATGACGATCAGGAGACGGTTGTTGAAGATTGCTCGCTCGAACACATGACCGGAGCGGTGGTCGAAATCCTCGATCGTGCGAACGACCGGCATCCCGTCGAGAGAAGGGGGGGGCATATCCAACGTTAAATCCTCAACAATTACAGTTCGGGGCGTACGACACGTACGCCGCGCAGGCCGCTCAGGACCAGCGCATCGCCGGACACGGCCAGGCCGGTGCAAGGCATTGCTGCCTTCAAGGGCAGACGGCGGAAGTGCGCACCGTCGTCGTCGCTCAGCAGGACATCGCCGGCCATGGAACACAGCAGCAGGCGCCCGTCAGGCATGACGCTGCTGGCGGTGATCGAGGTGGTGATGCCGGTGTCCACGGCTTCCCAGTTCTTGCCGCCGTCGAGCGAGCGGTAGGCGGTGCCGCGCAAGCCGTAGGCGAGCACGAGGCCGGGCTTGGTCAGCAGGCCGAAGTAGCTGCCTTCGTACGGAGTCTGCAGCGCGTTGAAGCGGCCGGAGGCGGGATCCAGGCGCAGCGCCAGTCCCAGTTCGCCGACCATGTACACGCCGTCGCTGCTGCCGCGGATGCCATACAGGTGGTAGAAGCGTTCGTTCTGCGTGCGATCGACCCAGGGCTCCCAGGTCTTGCCGCCGTCGGTGGTGTGGAAGATCAGGTTGTAGGCGCCGACGACATAGCCTTCGCGCTCGTTGGCGAACCAGACATCGAGGAACGGCCGGCTCGGGCCTTCCGCCGCTGCGCGCTCGGCCTCGGCCTTCAGCGATTCGAGCACGGCAGGATCGGTGTCGGCGGGCAGGTTGCGCACGTGCTCGAGCACAAGCGCATTGGCGCGGCGGCCGTCGAGCTGGAGTTGCCAGGACGCGCCCCCGTCGCCGGTGTGCAACACCACGCCTTCGTGGCCCACGGCCCAGCCCTGGCGCGCATCGACGAAATGCAACGCGGTCAGGTCGGCGCTGACGGGCACCTTTGCCTGATGCCAGGAGGTGCCCTGATCGTCGGAGTACACGATGTGGCCGCGCGCGCCGGCGGCGACCATGCGCTGGCCGGCGATGGCGCTGGCCTGCAGCACTCGCTGCGCGGCCAACGGGCTGATGGTGGCGGGTTGATCGAGCACGTCGGTAAAGCGGCGGCCGGGAGCCGCCGTTGCGACGAGCAACGTCGCCAGTCCGGCCAGTGCGGCCAGCCTTAGGGCAGGGTGCTTCATAAGAATGATTTCGTTCTGAGACGGGACAGCCTGGAAGAGCAGGCTCCGGCGACGGGCAAGCCGCCGCCGGAGGCCGTGTGCTTCAGGGTTCAGCGGATGCCGGCACCGGCCAGTGCGTCGGGCGACCACTGGTTGACCGGGAGCGGATTGGTGTACTGCACGCCGCCGTGGGGACCCATCAAGAAGCTGATGTTGTAGACACCCGACGTCAGGTCGTAGAACGCCTGGGTTTCGGCATTAGGCGTCTTGGCGTCGTAGCTGGGCGACATGTGCGCGAAGGATGCGCGATACAAACGGCCCTTGGCGTCGTACTGGTCTGCGGCCAGCGCGGTCCAGCTGTCCTCATCGAGGTAGAAGGTCCGCTTGGCGTAGATGTGTCGCTTGCCCGGCTTGAGCGTCGCTTCCACGACCCAGACGCGGTGCAGTTCCCAGCGCACCAGATCCGGATTGATGAACTGCGGCGTGGTCACCTCGGCGGCCTTCTTGGCATACGTCAGCCGGTAGGTGTTGTACGGAACCAGCATCTCCTTCTTACCGACCAGCTTGAAATCGAAGCGGTCCATGGCGCCGTTGAAGATCCACGAGTCATCGTACGTCGCCGAGCCGGCCGTGCCCGGGTTGGGCGTGTCGTAGGAGATGTCGGGTGCGAGCTTCACGCGGCGCTGGCCCGGCAGGTACAGCCAGGCGCGGCGCGGACGCTTGAGCGGGTTGACCACGTCCACCGCCATCAGCGCCTCGCCGGCGCGGCGTGCCGGGGCGTTGTAGAAGATCTTGGTCTCGAAGTAGACGTCGGTTTCTTCGGCCGGCTTGGTGTTCTTCGGGTCGTAGTACGGGTATTCGACGAAGAGCTTGCCGCTGGTGGCCAGCGCCGGCGTTCCGGAGGCGTCCACGTTCCAGTTGTCGTACTTGAAGTTGCTGGCCACGCCGACGTAGCGCAGCAGGTGGTTCCACATCGCCTCGTAGCCGCTCTTCGGGATCGGGAACGGATAGCCGCCGATGGCACCGGAGATGCCCAGTCCGCCGTCCTTGGTGCTGGCGCGCGTCGCGTTGGCGAGCGTGTTGTCCAGCACGCGATCGGGAAGCGCCACGGTGCGGTGGGTCGGGTACACGTCGAGGCGGTAATTCGGATACTTCTTCAGCAGCGCCTGCGCGCCGACGGTCAACTGGCCCTGGTACTTGGCCATGTTCGCCGGGGTGATCGTCAGACGCGGCTTTTCACTCTCGAACGGGTCGGTGCGGACCGCGCTGCCGGCCTTGAAGCTGGCCGGCGGCGTGGTCAGGCCGCCGGTGTAGGCGGGGATGGTGCCGTCTGCGTTGCCGGCCTTTTCGGCGCCGACGCGGGTCAGGTCGGTGCCGAGCTTCTTGGCCTCTTCCGGGCTCACCGCCTGGGCGGTGCCGAGGACGGCCAGCAGTGCGCCGGCCAGCAGTGTTTTGGTGAATTTCATGGTGTGTTCCTCTGCAATGTCTGAAGGACCGTCACAGCGTGGTCTTGAAGGTGAAGACCACGAAACCGCGGTCCGTGAGCAGCGAGTTGGCGCCGCCGCTGGAAGTGATCTGGGCAGCCGGGTTGGCGGTGGTTTCGCCAATGAAGTCCACGTACTTCAGATCGAAGCGGTACTTGGAACGCAGGTCGATGGCCACGCCGACGGAGTAGCTGCCGGCATCCTCGTTGCCACCCAGCAGCACGGCGGAGTTGCCGCTCAGGCCCTGGGAGTAGCTGATCGGCAGCGACAGGTCGGCGCCCGGGAAGACCTGGTACTTGGTTGGATTGAAGTTGAGGGCCAGGCCGTAGAAGTCCTTGGTCACCTTGTCGGCCGGGGTCACCGGCGTGCCGGCGGGGCCGATGACCGTGTAGTTGCTGCGACCCTTGAAGACGGCGGCGTTTTGCGTGACGTCGCTCCAGTGGTTCCAGACCAGCTCCACGATCAGGTTGGCCGAATCCCACACCGGCGATTCGGCGAAGGTCGCAAAGCCGTTGAGCACGCCGTGCCACGTGTTGCCGCGCGCGCCGCCGCTTTCACCTTCCGCAGGCGGGGCAAACAGGCTGCCCGCCGGCAGGACCGCAGCAAACGGAGAGAACGATGCCGGCAGCACGCTGACCGTATCGCTGAGCAGCGGCATGTCCTCGCGGTAGTTCAAGTCCGCACCGAAGCTGATGCCCCACAGGTTCTTGGACAGGCTCAGGCCGTAGATCTTGATGTCGTCGGCGTACGCGGCGGCATAACGACCGATGGTGCCGCCCACGACTTCCGGTACGGTTGCCGCGGACGGGTTGATGTAGCAGGTGGTCGAGGTGGGCGGGCCCAGCGGCGCCGCGCCCAGCGCGCGACACAGGCCCGGGGGCGTGCCGGGGCGCACCGCCGGGGTGGCGTTGCCCTGCGGCAGGATGTCGGCGGTCTCGCGGTAATAGGCGCCGAGCGTGCCGTCGAGCCACTGCGGGCTCCAGCGCGAGGAGATGCCCCAGTCGCCGTGCTTGTTCGGATCACTGTCTTCGCCACGCACCAGGCGGTTGACGCCCAGCGGGTTGGCCGCGGTCACTGCCGCTGGGCCGAAGATGAAGGACTCGCCGCCGCGCAACAGATGATCGTTGAAGCCGAGGAACGAACCGGACTCGGGGATGCGCGCCTGCTCCCAGTCGAAGAAGTACTGACCGGCGAAAGAGAGTTCGGGCGTGGCCTGGACC
Organism: Lysobacter sp.; assembly: GCA_036525015.1. GTDB lineage: Bacteria > Pseudomonadota > Gammaproteobacteria > Xanthomonadales > Xanthomonadaceae > Lysobacter_J. The sequence continues at coordinate 2,914 of DATDBD010000063.1, read as the reverse complement.
TGGAACGAGACGGCTTCGCGCGGCAGGAACAGTTCCTTGGCTTCGGTGCCCGGCACCGAGAACAGCTTGCCCAGGTCCAGTGCCGACTGGCCGTAGCTCAGGCTGTGCACCGGATTGAGCATGGCCTCGCCCCAGAACACGGTGTGGCGGCCGAGCTTGACGTTGACCGGCACCTGGCCGATATCGAACTTGCCGAACACGAAGGCGTCGAGGATCTCGCCCGACGGGCCGTGGAAGTAGCGGTCGGTCTCGTCGCTCAGGCCGAAGGCCGCGCGGCCGTTGACCAGGTGGTTGGACGAGACCAGGTGCTCGTTGTCCAGATTCTCGTACGCCAGGTCATACCAGCCGGCGCCGCTGACGCGGAAGCCGAAGCGGTCCTGCCAGACGAGGTCGAACTCGCTCAGCAGGTCGAGGCGTTCGGACACCATGCCGCGATCGAAATTGCGGTCGCCATCGTCGAAGTTCGGGCTGTTGATGATCTCGCGATCCTGGCCCTCGACACGGTTGGCCAGGTTGACGCGGATCGTATTGTCCCAGCGCAGGACCAGATCCGGGTTCCCGGTGTTGAACTCGACAGCCCCCGCGCTGCCGCTGCCGGCGAGCAGGGCCACGATCATGCTGCTGAGCATGCGCTTTGACATCTTCGACGACGTCTTCTTTGCGTTAAATGACTTCACTTCCACCCCTTCCCCCTTGTTGTGGTCCAAATTCCCTCCAGATCACCGGCGTTTAAAGCGCCGCGAAATCCCGGATGGGAGCCCCTCTGAGGGGGCGATTGCCTTGGACTATAGGGAGGGCGTTGGCGCAATTCTTGCCAATGGACGACACCAACTTGTCATTTGGTGACACGCCGGCGGCGCTCCGCCGGACAGTTCGATGAACAGCCGTGGCAAGTTCGGGGTGGTTCATCAGAACAGATTGTCCGCCTGAGCGGGCTTGCCAACGATATCGGGAATCGGGCCGGCGATCCCGCAGCGGCTTCACGGCCCGCCGGAAACCGGACGGCGTATGGTCGAGCCGCGGCAATGCTCAATACCGACGCTGCGCGTTGGGCTGTGAGCCGTTGGGAGCTGGAACAAAGGGCGCGAACGGGTTTTTTCTCGCCGTGGGTCCCTGAGACCTCGATGGATCGACTCCCGATCCTACGATCAAACCGCCGCGGGGCAGGGCGTCGGTACGGCGGCGCGGCGCCAAACCCGCCAATGCCCACAAATACTTACGCTGAGCGCGAGTCAGCGAAGGACTTCGTAATCATTCGGACCGTCGACGAGCGATCAGCTCGCTGGCCGAGCCGGACACCTGCGCACGTTAGACATCATGCATGCAGGAAGGGGCGCGTGGTGTCGCACGACAAAATTGCATACCGGCCGGACATCGACGGGTTGCGCGCGATAGCCGTGCTGGCCGTCGTTTTCTATCACCTGAACCTCTCCGATGGCGGAAGCTGGCTGCGGGGCGGCTTCGTCGGTGTCGACATATTCTTTGTCATCTCCGGTTTTCTGATAACCGGCATCGTCCAGGGAGAGATCGAACAAGGACGCTTCACCATCCTGGGTTTCTATGAACGGCGAGTACGCCGACTGTTCCCTGCATTGGTGGTTGTCCTCGTTGCCATCTCACTGGTGGGCGCGTGGTGGCTGCTTCCTTCCGATTTCGCGTTGCTCGGCAAGAGTGTCGCGGCCACGTTGATGTTCGTGTCCAACGTGTTCTTCTGGCGGAACAGTGGTTACTTCAATGCCGATTCGGCGCTCAACCCGCTGCTGCACACCTGGTCGCTGGCGGTCGAAGAGCAGTTCTACATCGGCCTGCCGATACTGCTGTTGCTGATTTTCAGGTTCCGCCCGAGGTTTGCCCGCCCCGTCGTTCTCGCTCTTGGGGCACTGTCGCTCTTCGCATGCATCGCAGTGACGCCCCTGCGCCCATCGGCGACGTTCTATCTGTTGCCCTTCCGCGCGTGGGAGTTGTTGCTCGGAGCGGCGCTCGCACTGGGTGCCGTGCCGGCAATCACGAGCCAGCGCTTGCGGGAAATGATGGCGCTGGTGGGCTTGGCGCTGATCGTGGCGGGACTGTGCATGATCCGGCCCGGCATTGGCTTTCCCGGGTGGCAGGCGGCGATCCCTGTCCTGGGCACCGCGATGCTGCTCCACGCGGGTAGTCATGGCCGCTCGCGCGTGCATGCTTTCCTGAGTCTTCGCCCGCTGGTGTATGTCGGCCTGATTTCGTATTCGCTGTACCTGTGGCATTGGCCCATTTTGGTCTATGCCCGATACCGCAACGATCTCGCTCCACTGGGCGACCTGCGCGCGTGGCTTGCGGTCGCGGCCTTTGTCGCTGCAGCGGCGTCATATCACTTCGTCGAGCGCCCGTTCCGCCAGCGCAAAGGCGAAAGGGCACGTGCGCTGTTGTTCCGCAATGCGGCGATGGTGTCGGGCGTGATCGTCGCCCTGGCCGCTACGATCGTGTGGAGCGGCGGCATGCCCGGGCGTTTTCCGCCTCAGGTCGTGGCACTCGATCTCGATCGAGTGCCGGTCGTTCCGTTCCTGTCGTGCGACGGGCGGACTCCCAGCCTCGCGGACACGCAGTGCCGACTCGGTTCGACCGAGCAGGCCCCAGACCTGTTGCTATGGGGCGACAGCCATGCATTGTCGTGGGCTCCGGTGTTCGATGAGGCGCTGCGTCGACGTGGAAAAAGCGCGCAGCTTGCCGTCAATCTCGCGTGCCCGCCCTTGGCCGGCATCCACAATCCCGTCAACGTCGAGTGCCGCGACTTCAATCGACAGGTGCTTTCTCATATTCGCGAGCATCCCGAGTACCGGACCATCGTGATCCACGCGTCATGGTTGGATTACTCGCTACCCAGCCGCGGAGGGGAACTCGTGGATTCGTCCGGCCGCTCGGGTAATCAAGTCGTGTT
>DATDBD010000062.1:0-2786 GCA_036525015.1 Lysobacter sp. | reverse complement strand
CGCCGCATCCTGATCGAGATGCGAGGCGAACGCGGCCGCGTCGTGATCGACGACCGATTGCGCGAAGCTCAACTCGCGCGCCCACACCTCGCATTCGGCCTGCGTCATGACGGGCACCGCCTTGGCGGCGGGTGCCTGGGCCGCCGCACCGTGGTAGGCCGCGGTCGATGCCGCACACAGCGCCGCAAAGAACACGTTTCGGTACACGGCATTGCGCTGCATGACGCAGAACTCCCTTCAGTCAGGGCCGCCACTATCGGCAAGGTGACGCAGCGGCACCAGCGACTAAAGTCACCCCGTCTTGTTCCCTAGTTATGATCGGCCGATGCCATCGATCTCTTTCCGGGCAGCGGTTGCGGCCGCCTGCCTCAGCCTCCTCGCCGCTTGCGCCCAATCCCCTGCGCGCCCCATCCCGAGCCCCGCTCCGCAGCCAGCCGGAGAAGCGGCGACCATTCCCCGGCCACCGCCGGCCGATGCCGTGGTGATGATTTCGATCGATGCCTTCCGCGCCGATTACCTCGAGCTCGGTGTCACCCCGAACCTGAGCCGGATCGCTGCCGAGGGCGCGCGTGCGCGCTGGATGACGCCGTCCTATCCGGCACTCACCTTTCCCAACCACTACACACTCGTCACCGGCCTGCGTCCTGATCGCCACGGGATCGTCCACAACACGATGACCGATGCTGACATCGGCGCCTTCAAGGCCGCCGACCGCAATGCCGTGGCCGACGGCCGCTGGTGGGGCGGCGAACCGATCTGGGTGACCGCCGAAAAGCACGGCGTGCGCAGCGCCAGCTGGGCCTGGCCGGGCAGCGCGGCGTCCATAGGCGGTGTCCGCCCGAACCGGTGGAAGGGCTTTGACGACACCGTCCCGCCGATCCAACGCATGGACGACGTGATCGATTGGCTGGACGCGCCGGCGAACGTGCGTCCGAAGCTGATCACCGTCTACCTGGAGCAGCTCGACCGCGCCGGTCACGATCATGGACCGGATTCTCCGCAGGTACGCCGCACGCTGGGCGAAATCGATTCGGCGATTGGCCATCTCTACGACGGGCTTGCGCAGCGCGGCCTGCTCGACCGCATCAACCTGATCATCGTGTCCGACCACGGCATGGCCACGGTCGGTACGGGTCGCGCGATCGCGGTGGAGGACATGGTGCCGGAGGAAGATGCGGCGGTGGTGTCGATCGGACAGTCCATCGGCATCGCCCCCAAGCCGGGGCATGAAGCGGCCGCCACCGAACGACTGCTGGGACGACATGCGCATTACGAATGCTGGCGCAAGGAACAACTGCCCGAACGCTGGCAGTACGGACACCATCGGCGCGTGCCACCGATCGTGTGCCAGATGGACGAAGGCTGGGATGCGCTTCCACGCATCGACGTGGCGCGGCGATCGCCGCGAGCCACGCGCGGATCGCATGGCTACGATCCCGCACTGCCGTCGATGCGCGCGATGTTCATCGCGCGCGGTCCGGCGTTCAAGGCCGGCGTGCAATTGCCCGCCATCGACAACGTGGATGTCTATCCATTGCTGGCGCACCTGCTGGACCTGGAACCGGCCGACAACGACGGCGACATCGCACCGCTGCTGCCTGCGCTGCGCGACGGAGAGGGACACTAGCCGCTCGCCCGTTCAGGCTGTGACCGGTGCGGCACATCGATGTCCGAATCCGGCGAGTCGGTGCAACGCGGCGGTGCTAGCCTGCGGACATGCCCACCTCCCTCCCCCGCCCGGACGCATCGCACTCCACAGGCCTGCCTGATCGGCAGGTCTGCGAGCAGGCACGCAGGAGCCGCGATCCGCGTTTCGACGGACTGTTCTTCACCGCGGTACACAGCACGCGCATCTATTGCCGGCCGGTCTGCCCGGCGCCCACGGCGAAACGGGTTGAGTACTTCCGCCACGCCGCCGCGGCCGAAGCCGCCGGCTATCGCCCCTGCCTGCGTTGTCGCCCCGAGCTGTCGCCAGACGATGGCAGTTGGCGGCGCGGCGATGCCACGGTGGCACGCGCGCTCAAGCTGATCGACGAAGGCGCGCTGGCCGAGCAACCGCTGTCGGCGCTGGCGCAACGCGTCGGCGTCGGCGAGCGTCAGTTGCGGCGCCTGTTCGTCGAGCGCGTTGGCGTAGCGCCCAGTGGCGTGCACGGCACGCGCCGGCTGCTGTTTGCCAAGCAGTTACTGACCGAGACGGCGCTGCCGATCACGCAGGTCGCGCTTGCAGCCGGTTTCGGCAGCCTGCGCCGCTTCAATGCTGCGTTCCGCGATGCCTACCGCATGGCGCCGCGCGACCTGCGCCGCCAACCCGCCGGCACCAGCCTGGGCGAAGGCCTGGGTGAAAACGGCAAGACGCTGGTGCTGCGATTGGGCTATCGGCCGCCTTACGACTTCGCGGCGATGCTGGACTTCCTGCGTGGCCGCGCCTTGCCCGGCGTGGAAAGCGTCGACGACACCAGCTACATGCGCGTGATCGGCCCGATCGATCAACCCGGCTGGCTGCGTGTGAGCGCCTGGCCGCGGGGCGAACATGCGCTGCGACTGGAACTGCACGGCCCCGCGCCCACGCGATTGCTCGACATCGTGCAGCGGCTGCGCCGGATGTTCGACCTGGATGCCGATCCCGACGCCATTGCGGCAGTGCTGTGCGCAGACGATCGCCTGGCGCCTCTGGTAGCAAAGCGGCCGGGCCTGCGCCTTCCCAGCGGCTGGGACGGCTTCGAGATCGCGGTGCGCGCGATCCTGGGCCAGCAGGTCAGTGTCGCGGCGGCCCGCACGCTCGCGGC
>DATDBD010000061.1:0-29673 GCA_036525015.1 Lysobacter sp. | reverse complement strand
CGGCGCCAGCCGGGGACACCCCCGGACAATCCAAGAGTTGCAGAGCATGAAAGCGTACGACGTCAAGAAAGGTAACGTGGTCGAGTACAACAACGCGGTCTACCAGATCCGCGACATCGAGCGCAGCTCACCGCAGGGGCGTGGCGGCAACGTCAAGTTCCGCTTCACCATGTACAGCGTGCCCGGCGGCACCAAGCTCGATATCAGCCTCGGCGGCGAAGACGAGTTGAAGGAAGTCGAGCTCAGCCGTCGCCAGGCGACGTTCTCGTACAAGGACGGCGATGCCTTCGTGTTCCTCGACGACGAGGACTACACGCCCTACACGCTCGATGCCGACGTGGTCGGCGACAGCGCCGGCTACATCGTGCCGGACCTGAGCGGGTGCTACGTGCAGATCATCGACGACGCGCCTGTTGCGTTGCAGCTGCCGCAGAGCGTGGCGATCGAAGTCATCGAGACGCCGCCGGAGCTCAAGGGTGGCACCGCGACCAAGCGCCCGAAGCCGGCCAAGCTGTCGACCGGCATCGAGATCATGGTGCCGGAGTACATCGGCACCGGTGAGCGCGTGCTGGTCAACACCACCACCGGCGAATTCGCCGGCCGCGCCGACTGACGCAACGACCCGGCCGTGCGCGATCGACGCGCGCGGCCGGATCGTATCGGGATCCTCATGCTCGTTCGCCGCGCCGTTGCCGCCGATGCGCAGGCCCTCACGGACCTGACCCAGTCCAGCACCGCATACGCGGGCGAATATCGCGCGATTCTCGACGGGCTGGCGATCACGCCGGCGCAGATCGAGCGCGACCTGTATTACCTCGTCGAGGACGACCACGGCGGCACGGTCGGCTATTACAGCCTGATCGCGCACGACGACGGCCTGGCGGAACTCGATCTGCTGTTCGTCGCCGACCACGCGCAAGGCGGCGGACTGGGCGCATTGCTGTTCCACCATATGGCCACGGTGGCGCGCGAGCACGGCTTCACACGGGTGCGCATCGTGTCGCATCCACCGGCGGAGCCGTTCTACCTGAGCATGGGCGCGCAGCGGGTTGGCACGCAGCCGCCGCGGGGGCGCGTCAGCTGGTCGCGGCCTGTGCTGGAGTTACATCTCCAAGGGTAAGAACTCCTCTCCCTTGTGCGAGATAGACGGGCGCAAGCCAGGACAAAACCACGGCGAGCGCAACGGCGGATACCTGAATCCGTCAGTCGTGCACCTGGCAATCTGGCGGACTAATGCTGTCGACCACCTGCACAGCGGTGATGCGATACACGCCGTCGTAATCCGCCGCAAAACCATCCGTGGCCTTTTTCTCCACGACGCCAGACGCTTCGACGTAGATGGGGACGTACGGCTTGCCTTGGTCATGCGACACCTTGGTCACCTTGTCTCGTAGCGGCTGCAGCAATGCCGCGTCGCCAACGACCCAGAAGGCCTGCTTTGATCCGCAAGGGTGAAACGCCTCTACTTCATGCCCCCAATAATAGTGGCCACGAAGTGGTGGAGTGCCGGCGCCGGCGCTGGCGCAACCGGCAGTGATCGCAGCGAGAAAGACGGCGGCGAACGTTCTAAACATGGCGATTGCGCCGATCACTCCTGGCGCCGCAGCCACTTGCCCGCCATGCGCCGCATCGACTCGTCCGAAGCGGGATCGGTGGCGATATGCGCGATCTCGCGCCAGGCCAGGTCGTGCGACTCCTCGCTGACCACGTAGTCTTCTTGGTCGCCGGCACGCACCACGTAGCGCACGTCGTAATGCCAGTGACCCGGCACGTCGCCGCGCTCTGGGATCCAGTGGCGGTCGATGTCGAACATGGCCGGCTCCACCGTCAATCCGCGCAGGCCTGACTCCTCCTCGGCCTCGCGCAGCGCGACGCGCGACAGGTCGCGGTCGCCATCGGCGTGACCGCCCAGTTGCAGCCAGCGATCGAGCTTGCGGTGGTGCGTCAGCAATACCCGCATGCCGCTGCGATCGACCAGCCAGGCCGAGGCGGTGAAGTGCCCGGCCAGCCGCGCCCGCTCGAACGGGTCCTCGCCATCGCCGAGCAACTCCAGGAACTGCGCGGCTGCCTCGCCCTCTTCCGGCCATTGCAGACCGTAGCCGGCCAAGGCCGTGCGCAGACCGGCGGGATCGTTAGCGAATGAATGGGGCATCGGGCTCTGAAGGCATTTCGGGGGCGCCGATTATGGCGTCCCGGACGTTACTTGTGCCTTTGCGCCGCCGCGGGGTAAGGTTCCGGCGGGCCGCGCGCCACACCGTGGGGGCCAATGTAGCCCGCCCGCATAAAATCATCTGGGGAGAACGCAATGCTTTTCTGGCGCGTCAAGCCGCTCGACAAGATTCTGGAAACTGCTGAAAAGAAATCGCTGAAGCGGCAGCTCGGCGCGTTCCAGCTGACCATGCTGGGCATCGGCGCCGTCATCGGCACCGGCATCTTCGTGCTGACGGCCGAGGCCGGGCAGAAGGCGGGCCCGGGCATGATGATCGCCTTCGTCATCGCCGCAACCGTCTGTGCCCTGGCGGCACTGGCCTACGCCGAACTGGCCTCGATGGTCCCGGTGTCGGGCTCGGCCTATACCTATACCTACGGCGTGTTCGGCGAAGTCATCGCCTGGGTCGTGGGCTGGGCGCTCGCTCTGGAATACGGCGTCGGCGCATCGGTGGTCTCGGTCGGCTGGTCGGGCTACATGAACGGTCTGCTGGCGCACAGCGACTTGTTCGGACTCGTCGCGCCAGGTGCACTGGCATTGCCTGAAGCCCTGCGCGCCGGACCGTTCGCAGGAGGCAGCTTCAACCTGCTGGCCTTCCTGATCTCGTTCGCGGTGACCGTGCTGCTGATCATCGGCACCTCCAAGAGCGCCAAGGTCAACGCGATCCTGGTCGCCATCAAGATCGCCGCGCTGGCGATGTTCGTCGTCATCGCCCTGCCGGCGGTGAAGAGCACCAATTTCGAACCGTTCCTGCCCGGCGGCTGGGGTAGCCCGCTCGGTGGCGTCGGCGTACTGGGTGCCGCGGCTTCCATCTTCTTCGCCTACGTCGGCTTCGACGCGGTCTCCACCGCGGCAGAGGAAACCAAGAACCCGAACCGCAACATTCCGATCGGTCTGATCGCTTCGCTGGCGATCTGCACGATCTTCTATCTGCTGGTCGGCTACTCTGCGGCCGGCTCGATCGGCGCGCAGCCGGTGCTGGGTGTCGACGGCATGCCGCTCGATCCGGGCAGCGACTTGATGGCCGCTGCGTGCGCCGGCTCCGAAGCACTGGTCTGCAGCAAGGAACCGCTGGCACACGTGCTGCGCATGATCGGCTTCCCGACGCTGGGCAACTGGATCGGCATCGCCGCGATCCTGGCGCTGCCGTCGGTCATCCTGATGATGATGTTCGGCCAGACCCGCATCTTCTTCACCATGTCGCGTGACGGCCTGCTGCCCGAGGCCCTGTCCCGCGTGCACCCGCGTTTCCATACGCCGCATGTCATCACCATCATCACCGGCATCGTGGTCGCGGTGTGCTCGGCCTTTTTCCCGGTCGGAAAACTGGCCGACACCTCGAATTCGGGCACGCTGCTGGCCTTCGCGATGGTGGCGATCGGCGTCATGATCCTGCGCAAGCAGCAACCGAACCGTCCTCGCCCGTTCCGCACCCCGCTGGTGTGGCTGGTGTGCCCGCTGGCGGTACTGGGCTGCCTGCTGCTGTTCGTCAATCTCACCATGACCGCCAAGCTGGTGTTCGTGATCTGGGCGGCGATCGGCCTGGTGGTATACCGCCTGTACGGCTACCGCCGCAGCCAGATGGCTCCCGACCACAAGACGCTGCCGCCCGCTCCGCACCTTGAGCCGCACCCGACCTTCCACGAAGGTCCGGATCCGGGCCCGTAAGCGGATCGCTATAAAACTCCAAGGCCGGCGGACTCCGCCGGCCTTGTTTCATCCAGACCCATCCCCTCGTGCCGGCCGTGAGCCGGATCCGGAAGTCATTCGATGCTCAAGCAACTCTGGGCCACCAAACACCCGCATGCCAGCCACGCCGACGCGGACGGGCTGAGCCTTCACCGCACTCTCGGCCCTTGGGGCCTGACCGCACTGGGCATCGGCGCGGTGATCGGCGGCGGTATCTTCGTCATCACCGGACAGGCCGCGGCGGATCATGCCGGCCCGGCGATCATGTTGTCGTTCGTATTGGCGGCGATCTGCTGCACGTTCTGCGCGCTGGCCTATGCCGAGTTCGCGGCGATGGTGCCGGTCTCCGGCAGTGCCTACACCTACACCTACGCCACGTTGGGCGAACTGGCGGCCTGGTTCATCGGCTGGATGCTGGTGCTGGAGTACGGCGTATCGGCCTCGGCGGTGGCGGTCAGCTGGACCGGCTATTTCCTCAGCCTGCTCGATCACTTCGGCATCCACCTGCCACAGGCACTGGTCAGTGCGCCGCTGGATGCGCAGCTCAAGCCCACCGGCGCGATCGCCAACCTGCCAGCCGCCGGCATCGTGCTGCTGCTGACCTGGCTGTGCTATGTGGGCATCCGCAAGTCCGCGGGCCTGAACAGCGCGATGGTGGTGCTCAAGACCGGCCTGATCGTGCTGGTGATCTTCGCCGGCTGGAAGTACGTCGATCCCGCCAACTGGCATCCGTTCATCCCGGACAACCAGGGCCCCGGCAAGTACGGCTTCGAAGGCGTGCTGCGTGGCGCGGCGCTGGTGTTCTTCGCCTACATCGGATTTGAGGCCGTCTCTGTCGCCGCGCAGGAGTCGCACAAGCCACAGCGCGACCTGCCGATCGGCATGCTGCTGTCTCTTGCGATCTGCACGGTGCTCTATATCGCGATGGCCGCGGTGATGACGGGTCTGGTTCCCTTCTCCCAACTGGGAACCGATGAGCCGGTGGTGACCGCGGTAGCCGCGCATCCGCAGTTGGGCTGGCTGCGCATCGTGGTGGAAATCGGCGCGCTGGTAGGTCTGTCATCGGTGATCCTGGTGATGATCATCGGCCAGCCGCGCATCTTCATGATCATGGCCCGCGACGGCCTGCTGCCGCCGGTGTTCACGAAGATCCACCCCGAGTACCGCACGCCGCACATCAACACGGTCATCACCGGGATCGGCATCGCCGTGCTGGCGGCGCTGTTCCCGCTGGACGTGCTGGGCGAGCTGACCTCGATGGGCACGTTGATCGCCTTCGCCGCGGTCTGCGCCGGCGTGCTGATCCTGCGCCGCACCCAGCCCGACCTGCCGCGCCCGTTCCGCATCCCGTTCGCCTGGTTCATCTGCCTGGCCGGCATCTTCAGCTGCATGGCGCTGCTGTCGACGATGACCGCGCACAACTGGTTCCTGATGGTGGTCTGGACCGGCGTCGGCTTCCTGATCTACTTCCTGTACGGCCACCGCCACAGCCGGATGCGTCGCTGACGCACACCCGCAGCGGACGAAACGGCGCGGATAACCGCGCCGTTTTTCGTTGGGATGCCTTGTTTGGAAGTCGTTACGTCCTCAGGCCTTCTTGGCCCAGGCCGAGCACCAGCCCTTCGCCGCGACCGTGTTCTGCGGGAACATCTGGCACGGGCCGTAGGCCTGTCCGGCGGCGCCCTTGTAGAAATTGCAGTTGGCGCAGTTGCTGCCGGGCTTGAACAACGGGTGCTTCACCGCCGCGGCGTTCTCGGTATAGGCCAGGGCCTTCGCCTGCGGGTTGTCGAGGGGCAGCTTCGGCAGTTTTGCGGGCGCCGGAGCCGCCTGGTCGGCCAGGGCGTCCATCGCCACCGTTGCGACGGCGGCTGTGGCGACGGCCTGGGCGAGGAAGCGTCGGCGCGAAGGATCATGTGGGTTCATGTTTCACCTCCGGGCCGAGTATGCGCCCGTCTCCGTGAAGTCGGCGATCAGGACCGACCACGGCCGCCATTTCGCTACACTTTCCCCATGAGCACCCCACTGCCCTACGACCCCCAGCGCCTGGCGCATTGCGCCAGCGAGATCATCGTCAACGTGCGCGAGCTGTCCGACCGCGGCTGGACCCCGGCCACCAGCAGCAACTTCTCGCGGCGCATCGACGACCGCCACATCGCCATCACCGTCTCCGGTCGCGACAAGGGCCGGCTGACCGAGGCGGACATCATGGTGGTCGACCTCGACGGCCAGCCCGTCGCCACGACGCAGAAGTCGTCGGCGGAGACGCTGCTGCATTCGCAGCTGTACGAGCGTTTCCCCGAAGTCGGCTGCGTGCTGCACACCCATTCGCTGACCCAGACCGTCGCCTCGCGGCTGTACGCCGGCCATGGCCACGTCCACCTGGAAGGCTACGAACTCTTGAAAGCCTTCGCCGGCAACACCACCCACGAGACGAGCGTCGAGTTACCCGTGCTGTCCAACAGCCAGGACATGACCACGCTGGCCGCGCAGGTCGATTGCCTGCTCGACCGGCAAAGCATGTGGGGCTACCTGATCGACGGCCACGGCCTGTACGCGTGGGGCCGCGACATGGCCGAGGCCCGGCGCCACCTGGAAGCATTTGAATTCCTGCTCGGATGCGAGCTGGAATTGAGGAGGTTGCAACGATGAGCCGTTTGCGTATTTTCGCCGAGAACGACACCGCCGCTCCGCAGTCGAGCACCAGCGACCAGGCCGAGATGGCGCGCGAGCTGGCGAAGATCGGCGTGAAGTTCGAGCAATGGCAGGCCAACGCATCGGTCGCCCCGGGCGATGCGCCCGAGAAGATCATGGACGCGTACCGCGCCGACATCGACCGCCTCGTCGCCGAAAACGGCTTCAAGACCGTCGACGTTGTGAGCATCGCGCCGGACAACCCGCAGCGCGATGCGATGCGCGCCAAGTTCCTCGACGAGCACTTCCACAAAGAGGACGAAGTGCGTTTCTTCGTCGCCGGCTCGGGATTGTTCACACTGCATGTCGAGGACAAGGTCTACGAGGTCAAGTGCGAGCAGGGCGATCTGATCGCCGTGCCCGACAGCACTAAGCACTGGTTCGACATGGGGCCGGAGCCGAGCTTCATCGCGATCCGCTTCTTCACCGAGCCGGAAGGCTGGGTCGGCCATTTCACCGGCACCGATATCGCCCAGCGATTCCCGCGTTTCGAGAAGGGGCAGGCGGGCTGAGCCAGCCTGCCCTGTTCCAGAACCCGGTTGCCTGCCGTTCCGGCGAAACCAGCTCGCCCCTCGATTAGTGAAACCCATGCCCATCCGCGCCATCCTCACCGACATCGAAGGCACCACCAGCAGCATTTCCTTCGTCAAGGACGTGCTGTTTCCGTACGCGCGCCGCGCCCTGCCCCGCTTCGTCGCCGCGCGCGGCAAGGAACCGGCGGTGCGTAAATGGCTGGACGCGGTGGCCGCCGAGAATGGCGGCATGTGCGAGGACGCCATGATCGTCGAGGTCCTGCAGGGCTGGATCGACGAGGACCGCAAGCACACCGCGCTGAAGGCGTTGCAGGGCATGATCTGGGCCGACGGATACCGCGGCGCCGACTTCACCGCCCACATCTATCCCGACGCCGCCGATGCACTCAAGCGCTGGCACGCGCAAGGGCTGCCCCTGTACGTGTATTCCTCCGGCAGCGTGCCGGCCCAGCGACTGTTCTTCGGCCATAGCGATGCCGGCGACCTGACGCCGATGTTCTCCGGCTGGTTCGACACCGAGATGGGTGGCAAGCGCGAGGCCGAAAGCTACCGCAACATCGTCGCGGCCATGGGCATGCCGGCCGACGACATCCTGTTTCTGTCGGATGTCGTCGAGGAACTGGACGCGGCACGCGAAGCGGGCCTGCACACCGCGCTGATCGACCGCCTCGAGGATTATCCGCAGCCGCGCAATGGCGAGGCCACCCACAGCCATCCGCGCGTGGAGCGCTTCGACCAGATCGCCATCGGTTGAGCATGGCGCGGGCCAAGGTCCGCCCTACCCGTGCAGTTTCTCGCCTCGTGCGAGCATTTCGACGAACTTCGCCGCCTTCGCCACGCGCGACTCGGGCTTCTTGAGCGTGTGCACGCGCCAGCAATAGGCATAGCGGTTGGTCTTGTCCAACTGCTCGAAGAATCGACGCGCTTTGGCGTTCTTCGCCAGCTCGGCGGCCAACTCTTCCGGCACGTCCATGCCACTGGCCGCGTGATAGGCCGCCTGCCAACGGCCATCGGCCCTGGCCGCTTCGATCTCGCGCAGCCCGCCGGCCTGCATGCGACCGTCGGCAATGAGCTTCTCGGCCTTGCCCACGTTGATCTTCGACCACAGGCTGCCCGGCCGGCGCGGCGTGAAGCGCTGCAGGAAGTATTGCTCGTCGCAGGCGCGTTTCAGCCCGTCGATCCAGCCGTGGCACAACGCCACGTCCAGCGCCTGCGCATAAGTGACCGAGACGACGCCCTGGTTCTTCTTGGCGATCTTCAGCCATAAGCCCGGCGCGTCGCCGTGCGCGGCCAACCATTTCTCCCACGCGGCCGCATCGCGGAACAGCCTGATCGGCAGATCGCTGGGCAATGGGCTGCTCATGGCATCACGGCGCGACGTCATCGAGCCGGTAGCTCGCCTGCGCCTTCTGCTCGCCCTGCCAGTGGTCGAACGCCCTCACGTCGATCCGGTGTTCCCCGGCCGGCAGGTCGGTTGGCAACGTACCCCGCCACAGATGAGTGGAGGGATCGGCTTCCGGCGAGCGGTCGTAGCCGCGCAGCCGCGAGGCCGCGTCGTCGGCCATGTTCTCGGCCAGCAGGCGAGGATCGGGCTGCTCCACGCGCTTCATCGGCTTCCATTCGCCTTCGTCGATGCGGTATTCGACGCGCGAGTCGGCCTCGCCCATGAAGACGTTGGCATAGACACCGAAAGCGGGCCACGCACCGCGACGCAGCACGCGCGGCGCGTGCAACGCGATGGCGTAGTCGGCCGGCTTGCCGGCTGCCTGGTAACGCAGCGAATACTCGCCACCGGCATCGAACGTGAGCCATGCGTAGCCGTTGGGCGTGCCGTCGCTCATCGTCGTATCGGGAATGCCGCGCGCGTCTTTCGCTCCCGACCAGAATGCGCCGCAGGCCGCGCCTACGTTGTACTCGTGCAGCGGCTGCGCGCCATGCCAGCCGTTGTCGGCGTCGTGGCGGTAATGCCGCTGGTTGTGGGTATGCGCGCTGAGCAGCAGTGTGCGGGGGTGGTCCTTCAGCAACGCGAACAGACGCTCGCGGTCGGCACGACGAAACGATTCCGCGCCGGGCACCGGATCGAAAAACGGGATGTGCACCGCGATCACCACACGCCGGTTCCCGGGCAACGTGGCCAGGTAGGCCTGCAGGAACGCGAACTGATCCTCGCGCAAGCCGCCGACGTAGGCAGGCTTCTGGCCGGGCCGGTAAACCACGTCGTCGAGCACGATGAAACTGGCCTGCGGTTCCTCCCAGGCGTAGCTGTCCGGGCCGTATACATTGCGGAAGCTCAGCAGCGAGTCCTCGTCGCGGGTGGCATCGGAATCGAGGTCGTGATTGCCCGGTACGTGCAGCCACGGCACGCCCAGGCGCGCGGTGACGCGGTTCAAGTGGGGATACAGCGTCAGGTCGTCGTGGACGATGTCGCCCAGGCTCAAGCCGAGCTGGGCGTCGTGCGTGCCCACCAGCGGCGCGACAATGTCCCGCTCGTAGTAGCCGACGTCGACGCGACTCTTGGGCTGGGGATCGCCGAACACCAGCATCTCGAGTTCGCCCGGGCGCGCCTGCGGCCGCAGCGGGAAGTCGAACGTGCGCGCGGTCGAAGGCGCGGTGAGGCCGCCATAGCGCAGCTTCGGCGAGCCTTCGGGGAAATGGTGGATCCAGAATCGCGGCAGGCCGTTGTCGCCAGTCGCCGTCGTGTAGCCCGCGGGCTTGATCACGAACACCGTGCTGGGCGATCGCTCAGGCAGGTGGTAAAGACCCTGCCCGTCGCTGATGACCAGATCGCGCCCGTTGGACACCTTGACCCCGGCGATGCCGCGCTCGCCGCCATCGCGCACGCCGTTGTCGTTGTCGTCCTGGTAAACGAATCCGGTCAACGAAGACTGGGCACGGGCATCGGTCTGCCAGCCCACACAGGCCAGCCAGAGCAGGCAAGCGAACAGCAGGCGCATGAAGGTTTCTCCGGAATGGCCTATCGCGACCGGAGGATTATCGACGCCGGACGGGGCTACCGGAAGCCGACTCTCTGCGGGTGCGCCGCAGCTCAGCCGCCGTGGCGCTGCGCCAGCAGCGACTCGACCTCACGCCATCCCAGGCCTCGCGAACGCAGCAGTACCAGCAGGTGGTACAGCAGGTCGCCGGCTTCTCCGACCAGGGCCTCGTCGTCCTGGGCCACCGCAGCCAGGGCGGTCTCCACGCCCTCCTCGCCGACCTTCTGCGCCATGCGGCGCACGCCGTCTTCGAACAGCCGCGTGGTGTAGCTCCCGGCGGGAAGGTTGCGCTGACGATCGGCGATCAGCGCGTCCAGTTCGGCGATGAAAGCCGATGGCGCCCGCGCAAAGCAACTGTCGCGACCGAGGTGGCAGGTCGGTCCGCGCGGCCGGGCCTGGACCAGCAGCGTATCGACATCGCAGTCGGCCTCGATCGCCACCAGGGCCAGGTGGTTTCCGGACGTCTCGCCCTTGGTCCACAACCGCTGCCGGCTGCGGCTGTAGAAGGTGACGCGGCCGGTATCGAGCGTGGCCTGCAGCGCGGCACGGTCCATGTAGCCGAGCATCAGGACACGCAGCGTGTCGGCATCCTGCACCACCGCCGGCAACAGGCCGCCCTGTTTCTCCCAGGCCAGCGCATCGATCTCCAGCCTGGACGCCTCAGTTGTCATCACGCACCTCGATCCCCTGCTCGCGCAGATGCCGTTTCAGTTCTGCGATGCTCACCGCGCCGGAATGGAACACGCTGGCTGCCAGCGCGGCGTCGACATCGGCCTGTCGGAACACCTGCACGAAATGCCCGATCTCGCCCGCGCCACCCGACGCCACCAACGGAACGCGGCATCGCTCGCGCACCGCACGCAGCTGTCCGATGTCGTAGCCATTGCGCACGCCATCGCTGCCCATGCAGTTGAGGACGATCTCGCCCGCCCCGCGCTGCTGCGCTTCCTCGACCCAGTCCAGCGTGCGCTGCGCCAATGCGCGCGTCCTCGATGGATCGCCCGTGTACTGGCGCACGCGCCACTCGCCGTCGTCGTCTCGCAGGCTGTCGACGCCGACCACGACGCACTGAACGCCAAAGGCGTCGGCCAGCTCGTTGATCAATTGCGGCCGATCCAGCGCCGGCGTGTTGATGGACACCTTGTCGGCGCCGGCATGCAGGACCGCTCGCGCTTCATCGACGGAGCGGATGCCGCCCGCCACGCAGAATGGAATGTCGATCACCCGCGCTACGCGCTCGACCCATTCGCGGTCGACGCTGCGACCTTCCGGGCTGGCGGTGATGTCGTAGAACACCAGCTCGTCGGCGCCCTCGTCGCGATAACGCAGGGCCAGAGCGACGATGTCGCCCATGTCGACGTGATCGCGGAATCGCACGCCCTTGACCACGCGGCCATCGCGCACGTCCAGGCAGGGCACGATGCGACGGCTCAGCACGATACGGCTCCGCTCAGTGCCTGCTCCAGCGTAAAGCGCCCTTCGAGCAGCGCCTTGCCGAGCACGGCGCCGCGACATCCCGCCGCGGCCGCCGCCTGGATGTCGTCGACACCGCGGATGCCACCAGACGCCTGTATGTCTATTTCCGGCACCCAGGCCGACAACTGCCGGTACAGCCCGATGCTGGGCCCGACGAGCATGCCGTCGCGCGCGATGTCGGTGCACAGCAGGTGACGCACGCCCGCGTCGGCGAATGTCTGCACCAAGGGCTCGAAGTGGATGCCGCTGTCCTGGGTCCATCCCGCCACGGGCAAAGTCCAGAGGCCATCGGCTTGCTGCCGAACGTCAAGCGCGATGGTGATGCGCTCGGCGCCAAAACGCCGTATCCACCCCAGTACCTGTCCGGTTTCGCGCACCGCCATCGAGCCGATCACCACCCGGTCCGCACCGGCGTCCAGGATGGATTCGACCTCGTGCTCGCTGCGTACGCCGCCGCCGGTCTGCACACGCAACGAAGTGGCGGCCTTGATCGAAGCCAGCAAGGGACCGAGCGTGTAGCCGCCGCCGCGGGCCGCGTCCAGGTCCACCAGATGCAACCAGTCCGCACCTGCCTGCGCATAGCGTTCGGCGATCGCCAGCGGCGTGCCGTCGTAACGCGTTTCCTGCGCGTAATCGCCCTGGAGCAGACGCACGACGCGACCGACGCGCACATCGATCGCCGGATACAAAGTGCAGGCGCTCATGCGACCGCCCCGCGCAGGAAGTTCTCCAGCAGCCGGCCGCCGACCGCGGCGGACCGTTCCGGGTGGAACTGCGCGCCGTAGCAATTGCCGCGCGCCACCATGGCCGCGAACGCAGCCCCATGGGTGGCGGTCGCCACCGTGTCTGCGGTGACGGGAGCGGCGTAGCTGTGCACGAAGTAGGCGTGCGCGCCGTCGGCTACGCCGTCGAGCAGATAGCTGTCGCGCTCACTGCGCAGGCGATTCCAGCCCATGTGCGGCACCCGCGCTTGTGTGGAAGCAGGCATGCGCGCGATCCGTCCTGGCAGCAGGCCCAGGCATTCGACCTCGCCCTCCTCCGACGACTCGAACAGCAGTTGCATGCCCAGGCAAATGCCCAGCAAAGGTTGCTTCAGTTCACGGATCAATTCGACCAGGCCAAGCTCGCGCAGGCGCGCCATCGCCGGACCGGCCGCGCCGACGCCGGGCAGGATCACCCGTTCGGCCCGGGCAATGGTCCCGGCATCGGCAGTGAGCGTGGCGTTGGCACCCAGTCGCTCCAGCGCGTAGCGCACCGAGCCGATGTTGGCGCCACCGGAATCGATCAGCACCACCTCCATCACAGCATCCCCTTGGTACTGGGCAACTCGCTGCCTTCGCGCCGTACGGCCTGGCGCAGCGCACGCGCAGTCGCCTTGAAGCAGGCTTCGACCTTGTGGTGGTCGTTGTCGCCCTGGACGTTGAGGTTGAGGTTCAGCCCCGCGCTCTCGCACAGTGAGCGGAAGAAGTGCGGCACCAGTTCGGTCGGCAGGTCGCCGACTCGCTCGCGCGCAAAGCGCCCGGAGAACACCAGGTACGGTCGCCCCGAAAAATCCAGCGCCGCCGTCGCCAGCGACTCGTCCATCGGCAGCGTGAACCCATAGCGGCCTATGCCGCGCTTGTCGCCCAGGGCTTCGCGCAGGGCCTGACCCAGCGCCAGCGCGCTGTCCTCGACCGTGTGGTGCTCGTCGATGTGCAGGTCGCCCTGGCATTCCAGCTCGAGCGCGAAGCCACCGTGCTTGCCGATCTGCTCGAGCATGTGGTCGAAGAAGCCCAGTCCGGTGCTGATCCGCGGTTCGGCGTGAGAATCAAGGTCCACCTTCACGCGGATCCGCGTCTCGCGCGTATCGCGGCGAACCTGCGCAATGCGCGGACGGTCGGCCAGCGCATGCGCGATGCCGGCCCAGTCCCACTCGCCGCCGTCGAAGCGCGCGTTGCGCAGGCGAAAGCCGCGGATGCCCAGGTTCTGTGCGAAGGCGATGTCGCTGTCGCGGTCGCCAACCATGGCCGAGCGCGACCAGTCGATGCTGCGGTCCTGCAGATAGGGCAGCGCCAGCCCGATGCCGGGCTTGCGCGTCGGCGCGTTGTCGTGCGGCCAACTTCGGTCGATCAGTACATCGCGGAAGACCACGCCCTGGCTGGCGAACACCTGCATCATCAGGTCGTGCGGGCCGTCGAACTGCTCCTGCGGGTAATGCTCGCTGCCCAGGCCGTCCTGGTTGGTGATGATGACGAATTCGTAGCCCGCGTCGCGCAGGCGCAACATCGCGGGGATGACGCCTTCGACGAAGCGCAACTTCTCGTAGCTGTCGATCTGGAAGTCATCCGGTTCCTCGATCAGCGTGCCGTCGCGATCGACGAACAGGATCGGACGTGGCGCGATGCTCATGCGGCCTCCCGGCTGCGGGCCAATGCGCGGACCACCTCGGCGTTCTGCTCCGGCGTGCCCAGGGTGATGCGCAGCGCGTCGCCAAGCCCGGGCGCGGCGCGCATGTCGCGCACGACGATGCCGGCGGCCAGCAGGCTCTCGAATGCACGCTGGACATCATCGAATCGCACCAGCAGGAAGTTCGCCTGCGACGGATAGACCTGGCGGACTCCGCGCGACGCCGTCAGTTGCCGGTACAGCCGATCACGCTCGGCGCAGGTGGTGGCGATGCGCTGGCGGGTACTGATCAGCGCCTCTGGCGCCAGCGCCGCCAACGCGAGGGCCACGCTCGGCGCAGGTAGCGGATACGGCGCCTGGCAGCGTTGCAGCACCGACACCAGCGCGGCATCGGCGATCACGCTGCCGATGCGAGCGGCGGCCAGCGCGTGGGCTTTCGACAGCGTGCGCAGGACGGCGGTGTTGGGATTGGATTCGATCAGCGTCGTGGCCGACGCGGCGCAGGCGTATTCGGCATAGGCCTCGTCCACCACCACCAATGCCCGCCCCTCTAATCGGCTTGCCAGCACGGCCACGGCTTCCGCAGGCAGGGTTGTTCCGGAAGGATTGCCAGGCGAGCACAGGAACACCAGCTTCGCCGAAGCGGCCAATGCGGCATCGGCGACGGCGTCGAAGTCGCAGGCGAAACCGTCGGCACGATCGATCAGCGGCACTTCGACAATCCGCGTGCCGTGCAACCGCGCGCAGACCGCATACATGCCGAAGGTCGGCGGCGTCAGCACCACCGCATCCTGCCCGGGACGGCATAACGCCCGCACCAGCAGGTCGATGGCCTCGTCGCTGCCTCGTCCGGCCAGCAACTGCTCCGGATTGCAGCCGTACAGGCTCGCCAACGCTCGGCGCAATGCCTGCGGCTGGGGATCGGGATAGCGACGCACGATCCCCGCGGCATCGGCGTCGCTGGACCATGGCGATTCGTTGGCATTGAGCCAGATGCGCCCGTCGAGCGACTCGCTGCGCGCAGAGCGATACCCGGCGAACGAACGCAGGTCCTCGCGCACCAGCTCGATCACGCCGCCCGACCCGCTCATGGCGCCACCGCCTGCAGGCGCAGGGCCACGGCCATCCGGTGGGCATCCAGGCCCTCCGCCGATGCCAATTCGAGGGCGCAGGGGCCGATGGCAGCAATGCCGCGCGGATTCACTTCCTGCACCGTGATCGAAACCTGGAAGCTGGCCACGCTCACGCCGCTACTGAAGCGCGCCGCGCCGCTGGTCGGCAGCACGTGGTTGGTGCCACTGCAATAGTCGCCCAACGCCTCCGGGGCCCAGTCGCCGAGAAATACCGACCCCGCTGCCTGCACCTGCGGCAGCCAGGCCCGTGCATCGCGAAGCGCCAGGATGAGGTGTTCCGGTGCATAGCGATTGCTGATGTCCAGCGCCTGTGCGATGGATGCCACGCGAATGGCGCGCGAGGACGCCAACGCCTGCCGCGCGATGCCGGCGCGCGGCAGCGCATCCAGCTGAAGTTCGACCTCCGCCATCGCCGCGTCGATCAGCGCGTCATCGTTGCTGAGCAGCAATACCTGCGAGTCGGGACCGTGCTCGGCCTGCGACAGCAGGTCGGCCGCGACGAACGACGCATTGGCGCCCGCGTCGGCGATCACCAGCACTTCCGATGGGCCCGCCGGCAGGTCGATGGCGGCTCCGTCGTCGGCCATTGCCACCTGCCGCTTGGCTTCGGTGACGTAGGCATTGCCGGGCCCGAACAGCTTGTCGCAACGCGGCACGCTATCGGTACCGAAGGCCATCGCTGCGATCGCCTGCGCCCCGCCGACCTTGTAGACACGTGTGATGCCACATCGCCGTGCGGCATAGAGCACGGCCGGATCGGCACTGCCGTCGCGCCGCGGCGGCGTGCACAGCACCACGTTCGGACAACCGGCCAGTTGCGCCGGCACGCCGAGCATCAGCGCCGTGGAAGGCAACGGCGCGGACCCGGCCGGGACGTACAGGCCCACGTTCTGGATCGGGCGCAAGATGCGTTCGCAAGACACGCCCGGAGCGGTATCGAGCGAATAGGCTGCGGTCATTCCCGCTTCGTGGAAGCTCGCGATCCGGGCGGCCGCCTCGTCGATGGCATCGCGCAGCGACTGCGGCAAGCCGGATTCGGCCGCGCGGAATTCGTCGGCGTCCACGGCGAGATCGTTCTGTTCGATCCCGTCGAAACGCCGGGTGCAGGCGCGCACGGCGGCATCACCGTCGCGACGCACTTCGTCGAGGATCGTGGCGACGGCCGCGGCCGTCGCGGCCTGGGTGACCTGCGCCGGTCGCCGCAATACCTGTTCGCGCTGGGCGGCGTCCAGTGCATTCCAATCCAACCGGTTCCAGTTCAACCATTCCGCAGGCGTGCGCGTCATGCCAGCATGCCCTCCACCGGCAACACCATCAGGCCGCGTGCGCCGGCGCGCTTGAGTTCCTCCAGTCGCTGCCAGGTCAGCGCGCCGTGGCACAGCGCCTGCAATGCCAGGCTGTCCTGTCCGTCGACCTGCATGACCGTCGGTGCTTCGGCGTCTGGCAGCAGCGACAGCAAATCGGGCAGGACGTTGCGCGACGCCTGGAACAGCAGCAGCTTGCTATGGCGTATCCGCAATGCGCCGTCGAGTCGGCGCAGCAGCAGATCGGCGAGTTCACCGCGGACGTCGTCGAACGCCTGCTCCGGTCCGGCCAGCACCGCTTCGCTCTCGATCAGCGTCTGCACGGGCTTGAGCTGGTTGGCGGCCAGCGTGGCGCCACTGGAGACGAGATCGCAGATGGCATCGGCCTGCCCGAGACGGGGAGCGATCTCGACCGAGCCCGACAACACCACCACTTTGGCGTCGATGCCCTGCGCGGCCAGCCATTGCGACAGCAGCGCCGGATAACTGGTGGCGATGCGCTTGCCCGCGAGCTGGGATGCCGAGCGCCACTCCCAGCCATCGGGCACGGCCAGCGCCAGTCGGCACCCGCCGAAACCCAGCGCACGCCATTCGCGGAACGCCGGCGCGCGACCGATGCCGCGGCGCTCACCGTCCTGCTCCAGCAGCACGTTCCGGCCGACGATGCCGAGGTCGCAGACGCCGTCGGCGATCAGCCCCGGTATGTCGTCGTCGCGCACCAGCAGCAGGTCGACCGGAAGCGTTTCGCCGTAACAGAACAGGCGATCACGGCTCTCGCGCCAGCTCAGGCCGCAGGAGCTGAGCAGCGTGCGCGCCGGCTCGGCGAGGCGGCCGGATTTCTGGATGGCAATGCGCAGGCGGTCGCGCGCGGGCGCGGCACTGGGGGGAGTCATGGCGTATCTCGGGAAGTATTCGGGCGGGTTTGGACGATCAGCGCGACCGGGCGGGATGTCGCGACAGCGCGGCCGCGTATCCGCCCGCGCCCCGCTCCAGCGTGCGCGCCACGCGACCGATGGTGGTCACGCTGACCTGTGTGCGCTCGTGGATCTCGCGGTACGGGACGCCCTGCTCCAGCAGCGGCACGACCCGCCAGCGATCTGTCATCGCCTCCAACTCCGCGGGCGTGCACAGGTCTTCGAGAAACGCCCTGATCTGCGCTGCGCTGCGCAGGCCGGCCAGGGCAGCCGCCAGGCTGCCCAGCGGGTCTTCGGCGTTGTCGATGTCGTGGGCGCGTCGCTTCATGCCGGGGAGCCTGTCAAATCACGTATTAATGTATTAACGCGTTAATACATTAGATGCGCAACTCGTCCTCGTCAAGCCCGGGACCCAGGCTTCACTCAGGCATGGTCCACAAAGGCCCCCGGCGCGCGACAGCGCCGAGGGCAGCGCCTTTACGCGCCCCTGGCAGCCGCCAGTACGCGGTTCTCGGCGACCAGGCGCACGGCGGTGGCGACTTCGCCATCCATCGCCCGGTCGCGATCGAGGAACGCAATCTCAGAGCGGATGGCGGCATGCGCGGCGGCGACGGCGCGACCCGGATGGAACTCCCCCGCCTGCGACAACTCGCCGCGCAGCGCCTCGACTTCGGCGAGGAACCGCTCGTAGTCGGGACTGCTATCGACCGGACCGCCCTGCACTTTCGCCGCCAGCGCGCGCGCGTCGGCGCGGTTGGCCAGGTCGCGCGCGGCATTGATCATGTCGCGACGCAGGTCCAGTGCCTGCGCGGCGGTATACAGCTCCAGCGCCAGCACCTTGCCGAGGTCGTCGGCCATCGCCAGCACATGACGGGCCTCGTTGGCGCCCATCGACACGTGATCCTCGGCGTTGGCGCTGGTCGGGATCGAATAGACCGAGGCCGGATGCGCGCGACTGGCCAGGTCGTTGACGATCGCCGCGGCGGTGTACTGCACGATCATGTGGCCGGACTCGGTGGAGTCCTCGTTGCCGATCAGGAAGCCCGGCAGGCCGTCGTTGGTGGCCGGATCGACCAGCTTGTTGAGGCGGCGCTCGGAAATGCTCGCCAACACCGGGATCGCCGCCTTCACGTAGCTCATCGCCAGCGCCAGCGGCATGCCATGGAAATGGCCGGCCGAGATCACCTGCTGCTCGACGAACTCAGCCTTGGCATCCGGGAACACGATCGGGTTGTCGGTCAGCGCGTTGAGCTCGATATCGAGCACGCGCGCAGCCTGGGCGACGGCATCGCGCACCGCGCCATGCACCTGCGGAATGCAGCGCAGCGAGTAGCTGTCCTGCGGCTGGTGCTTCTTGCCGCCGCGGAACGGCCGGAAGCGCGTGTAGAACTTCTCGCGTCCGTGGCGCTGGGCGAACGGCACCCAATCCCAGCCGATATCGAAGCGCAGCGCCTGCGACTGCGCGGTATCCCAACTGCCGGGCTGCCACGCGCGGAACTTAGGCACCAGGTGATACGGGATATCGGCCAGCGTCGAACCTGCGAGCAGGCGGCGCAGGTTGGCGGCGCTTTCCACCTGGCCCGGATGCGGACGCAGGGCATGCACTTCCTCGGCAAACGCGCCAAGCCGGCCTGCGAACGCGTCGATGGTCATCGCCGCGGCCAGGTCGGCGGTGTCCATCAGCTCCTCGAGCCGTGCCAGCGCCAGCACGCCGCAAGCGAGCATCTGCGCGGTGCCGTTGTTGAGCGCCAGACCTTCCTTGTACGACAGCGTCACCGGCGCCAGGCCGGCGAGTTTCAGCGCCTCGGCGCCTTTCAGCCGCTCGCCCTGGTAGAAAGCCTCGCCGCCGCCCAGCAGCACGATGGCCAGGTGCGACAAAGGCGCCAGATCGCCGCTGGCGCCGACCGAGCCCAGCTGCGGCACCACTGGCACGATGCCGGCATTGAGCATGGATGCCAGCGCCTGCAATGTCTCGACGCGGATGCCGGAATGGCCGCGCATCAACGTGTTGATGCGAATGCACAGCATCGCGCGGACGATCTCCGGCGCGAACGGCTCGCCCACGCACACCGCGTGGGTGACGATCAGGTTGCGCTGCAATTCTTCGTGCAGCGTTTCATTGGACGGTTTCGCGCCGGGCAGCTGGTCGCGCAGGTGATGCGCGCCGAGCAGGCGGTCGGCATTGCTGCCGAAGCCGGTCGAGACGCCATAGATGGGCTCTTCGCGGCGAACCTGTTCGGCGAGGAAATCGGCGGCGCGTGCCACCGCGGGCAACTGCTCGGCAGCCAGTTCGACCTGGGCGCCACGGGCCACGGCCACCAGCCCGGCGCGCGTCAGCGTGCGGCCATCGAGACGTACGACATTCATTTTCATGCGGACGGTTGAGCCTTAGGCAATGCTTGGGCTTGCGCGAGTTCGACGCGCAGCGTTTTGGCGAGTTCGGAACGCGGGACCTCGAACTGGTCCTCGCGGCGCAGGTCCTTGACCGTGACCGTGCCCTTGGCGATCTCGTCCTCGCCCAGCACGATCACGAAGCGGATGCCGGCGCGGTCGGCGTACTTGAACTGCTTGCCGAGCTTGGACGGCTCCATCACGACCTCGGTATTGAAGCCGCCGTGGCGCAGCTCGCTGGCCACCGCCAGGCAATGCGGCAGGTGCGCCGCATCCATCTGCGTCACCAGCACCTGCACGGTGCTTTGCGCGGTATCGAGCAGGCCGGCCTCGCGCAGCTGCCAGAACAGCCGCGTCAGGCCGATCGAGATGCCGACGCCCGGCAGTTTCGACTTGGTGTAGTGGCTGGCCAGGTTCTCGTAGCGCCCGCCCGAGCAGATCGAGCCGATCTGCGGGTAATCGTTGAGCGTGGTTTCGTAGACAGTGCCGGTGTAGTAGTCCAGCCCGCGCGCGATCGAGAAGTTGAGCGCGTAGGCGCTCTCCGGAACGCCGAGCGCGCGCACCAGTTCCAACACTTCACGCAGCTCGGCAACGCCTTCGCGCAGCGCGTCGGTGCCCTCGCCCAGCCCGCCGTCAATCAGGGTGTTGAGCTTGGCCATCGCGTCGGCGTGCGAGGTCGAACGCACTTTCACGAAGTCCAGGATGCGGGCGACGACGGTGTCGGCCAGGCCGAAGTCGTCGACCAGCGTGTCGCGCACGTGACCCTCGCCGCGCTTGTCGAGCTTGTCGACCTCGCGCAGCACCAACGCCTGTTGTTCGCCGTCGGCGACGCCAAGCGCCTCGAAGAAACCGCGCATCAGCTTGCGATTGTTGAGCTGGATGGTGAAGGCACCGACGTTCAGTTCCGAGAACACCGCGTGGATCACCGCCGGCAGTTCGGCGTCGAAGCGGATCGACAGCGCGTCCTTGCCGATCACGTCGATGTCGCACTGGTAGAACTCGCGGAAGCGGCCGCGCTGGGCGCGCTCGCC
This sequence comes from Lysobacter sp., assembly GCA_036525015.1. Classification (GTDB taxonomy): domain Bacteria; phylum Pseudomonadota; class Gammaproteobacteria; order Xanthomonadales; family Xanthomonadaceae; genus Lysobacter_J. The sequence continues at coordinate 8,924 of DATDBD010000061.1, read as the reverse complement.
GCGGTACACGCGCTGCATCTGATAGCGGCGGAACGGAAACGCCAGCTCATGCTCGTGCTCGGCGACGTAGCGTGCCAGAGGCACGGTCAGGTCGAAGCGCAGGGCCAGTTCCGGCGTGGATTCCCCGCCGCCCTCGGACGCCTTGCCCAGCGCGCCGGTGGACTGCACGAAATAGACCTGCCGTTCGGTCTCGCCGCCGGACTTGGTCAGCAGCACTTCAGACAGCTCCATGACCGGCGTTTCCACCGGAAGGAAGCCGAAGCGTTCGAAATTGCGGCGTATCGTGTCCAGCATGCGCTGGAAGGCGATCTGGTCAGGAGGCAGCAGCTCCATGACCCCAGGTGGGGTGCGCGGCTTGATCAAGCGGGGCTCCGGTGACGGCGGACCGCCGAGGCGGCCCGGTACAGGTGGGGGAAAACCGGCACAGTTTAGCGGTTGCCGCTCGGGATGAACCCGATAACGGAACCAACAGGAAGGAAAATTGCATCCAACCCCTTGCCTCGACCCCGCAGAACTGACTAGAATTTGCGGCTCAGCAGTCGGGGTGTAGCTCAGCCTGGTAGAGCGCTACGTTCGGGACGTAGAAGTCGCAGGTTCAAATCCTGTCTCCCCGACCAACTTTCGCGATCGCAAGAACCGAAAGACGCTGAGATACAAAACGCCGGCCCGTGCCGGCGTTCGTTGTTTCGGGCTTGTGGAATGCCCTGCGCCGCCGGGATGATGCGGACCCACCCGCACGATGACCTCGAAATGTCCCTGCGCTTCGAACACATCGACGCCCTGCATGGTTGTCCCCATCTGCGCCTGACGGCGGCGGACGGGGCCCGCGCCGACATCAGCCTGCACGGTGCCCAGGTGACGTCGTGGCAGCCTGCGGCTGGACGTGAACGGCTGTATGTCAGCCCCTTGGCCAGCCACGCCCCGGGCAAGGCGATCCGCGGCGGCATTCCGGTGATATTCCCGCAGTTCGCCGGACGCGGGACGATGATCAAGCACGGCTTCGCGCGCTTGCTGGACTGGCAGTTCCGCGGCATCGAGCACGACGTCGCCTCCGGACCTGCCGCGGTGTTCGAACTTCGCGATGACGCCGCCACGCACGCGCATTGGCCGTCGCGCTTCCAGGCCAGGCTGCATGTCGCGCTGACCCCTTCCTGCATCGAGGTCGGACTGGAAATCCACAACCTCGATGACGCGCCCTTCGCGTTCACAGCGGCGCTGCACACCTACCTTCGCGTCGATGACCTGATGGATACCTCGCTGCGTGGACTGGAAGCTGCGCGCTACCTCGACAGCGCGCGCGCACAGGCGCGCATGCCGGCGACGGGCGATGTCGTGCGCTTCGGCGCCGAAACCGATCGCATCTACCCCGATGCCGCTGCACCGCTGACCCTGCGCGACGGCAGCGGAGCCGTGCAGATCGACGCGCGCAATTTCCGCGACACCGTCGTGTGGAATCCCGGCCCCGAACTTGCCGCTTCGACGGTAGACCTGGGCGCCGGCGAGCACCGGCATTTCGTCTGCGTCGAATCGGGGACGGTGATCGAACCTGTCGCGCTTGCGCCGGGCGAGCGCTGGATCGGGGTTCAGCGTCTGCGAGAACTGCCCGGCGCCGCCTGATGCCTACAGACGGACGCAAGCCGCCTCATGTCCAAAGCTGGGGCCTCTCGATCCAGTAGCCCTGCGCATAGTTGACGCCCATGCCAGACAGCAGGTCGACCGTGGCCTGGTTCTCCACGTATTCGGCGATCGTCTCGATGCCCATGACATGGCCGATATTGTTGATGGCCTCGACCATCGCGCAGTCGATCGGGTCCTGGTCCATGTGCTTGACGAACGTGCCGTCGATCTTCAGGTAGTCGACCGGCAGGTGCTTGAGATAGGCGAACGAAGACATACCGCTGCCGAAGTCGTCGAGCGCGAAGCGGCAGCCCAGCTTCTTGATGTCGCCGATCATCGCCTCGGCATGGGCCAGATTGGCGATGGCCGCGGTCTCGGTGACCTCGAAGCAGATATTTTCGGCGCGCACCCCCGAGGCCTCGACCTGGGAGCGGACGAACTCGGTGAACGATTCGTCGCCCACGGATGCGCCCGACAGATTGATGAAGCAGATCTCGCCGTCGTGATCCTCGGCGGCCAGCTTCCTCATGGCCTCGGAGACCACCCACCGATCGATCTCCGGCATCAAACCGTAGCGTTCCGCAGAGGGAATGAACGTCATCGGCATCACCAGCTTGCCGTTGGAGTCCATCATCCGCAGCAGCGTCTCGAAATGCGCGTTCTTGGCGCCGGGCAACTCGACGCTCGCCTGCCGGCACAGCACGAAGCGGTTTTCTTCCAGTGCCTGGTGGATGCGGGCGATCCAGCCGATCTCGCCGCGCCGGCGTATCCGCCGCTGGTCGTCGTGCTTGTAGACATGGATGCGGTTGCGCCCTCGATCCTTGGCCAGGTAGCAAGCGGCATCGGCGCGACGCAGCATCTCTTCCCGGCCCACGCCGCCGGAGGCGAGCACCAGGCCGATGCTGACGCCGACGTGGAAGGTGTGTTCTTCCCAGCTGAAGGGGAAATGGGTGATGGCCTGGCGCAGACTTTCGGCGATGCGCTTGGCACCGTCGGCCGAGCAGTTCTCCAGGATCACGCCGAACTCATCGCCACCCAGCCGCGCCAGCGTGTCGGCCTGACGCAGACGCCTGCGGAAGACCCCTGCCAGGCGCTTGAGCAGTTCATCGCCCGCGACGTGCCCGCCCGTGTCGTTGACCAGCTTGAACTGATCCAGGTCCATGAAAAGCACGGCCATTTCGCCTTGCGCGGCTTCGTTGTGCTTGAGCGCGGCATCGAGCCGGCGCTCGAATCCACGCCGGTTGACCAGTCCGGTCAGCGGGTCGTGCGAGGCCTGGTGGGTCATCTCCGCCGCAATGCGCCGCGCCTCGGAGACGTCGTGGAATACGAGCACGGCACCGATCACGTCATCGCGCACGTTCTTGATCGGCGCGGCGCTGTCCTCGATGGCGAAGCGACCACCGCCACGGCGCTCCAGGATCGAGTCTTCGGTCAGGCCCGCCACCACGCCGTCCCGCAACACGAGTTCCACCGGGTTGGGCGGCGGATCGGGGCTTCCTTCCTCGGTCAGTACCAGCACCGTCGGCAATGGCTGCCCGATGGCGTCCTCGTTGCTCCAACCGGTCATTCTTTCCGCCACCGGGTTGAGGTAGGTCACGCAACCATGCGTATCGGTGGTGATGACGCCGTCGCCGATCGATTCCAGCGTGACGCGCAGGCGTTCTTTGTCGGCGAACAATTCGGATTCGGCCTTGCGCCGCTCGGTCACGTCGCGCATCACGGCGACGAAGAGCTGGCCTTCCGTGGTAGGCAGCGCATTGACGATCGCTTCCAGATGGATGATGGAGCCGTCCTTGCGGACCGCCGGCAATACGGCGTGCCCCTTGCCCACCAGCTGCGGCTCGCCGCCCTGCAGGTAGGCCTGGATCTCGCCCATGCGCGCGTCCCTCATGCGCTCGGTGAGCAGCATCTCGATGTCGTTGCCCACGATCTGCGCGGCGGTGTAGCCGAACATCCTCGACGCCGCGGTGTTGAACGATTGGACCGTTCCGTTGGCATCGAAGGTGATCAGGCCATCGCCGATGTTGTCGACCACGCTGGAAAGCTGCTGGTCAGTCTCGACCAGCCGCTGGTTGGTGTCGCGCAGTTCCTGCTCGATGGCCTGCCGGTGCGAGATGTCGCGCACCACGCAATAGCGGTGGCCATCGCGCGGATACGTGTTCCATTCCAGCCAGCGGTACTCGCCGTCCTTGCCGCGGACCAGGTTGCGGAAGCTGTGTGCCTGCCTCTCGTGCCGCAAGATCTCGCCGAGCGCAGCAGCCTCTTCGCGCTGCGTGGGGTGGATGAAATCCAGGAACGGTCGGGTCGCCAGGTCCTCCGGGGTCCACCCCAACGTGCGCTGCCACGCCGGATTGACCCGATCGAGCGTCGCGATATCCGACGGTGTCACCGCCAGCATGTCGGGCGAAAGCCTGAACAGGACATCGTTCTGGCGCTCGGTCCGGCTTTCGACGGTCACATCCCGCAGTTGCGACACGAAGAACCGGGGACGCGTCCTGCGGTCCCGCGCGAGGCTCACCGTCTGGTAGATGCGCGCGGTTTCACCGGTCTTGCGCAGGAAGCGCTTGGCCACGGTGAACGACTCGACCCGGCCGGCCAGCAGGTCCTGCAACCCGATCACATCGACCTCGCTGTCGCCGGGGTGCGTGATGGCCTGCAGGTCGATGTCCAGCAGTTCGGCTTCGTCGTATCCGAGCATGCGGCATGCCGCCGGATTGGCGGCAAGCGCGCGACCGTTCAGACCCGACAGGATGGTGCCCAGGGGCGCGTGCTCGAACGCCTGCTGCATGAGCTCGCGTTTGGTGCGTGGGTCGGCGGACATGCGTCCCTCGGCGCGCGACAATGGTGGGATGGCCGGGACGAAACAGATCGTCCGCCGGATTGTCGCCCTTCGGCGACCTGCACGTTAGTGAACGCTTCGCGGCAGATAATCAGGACGCAGGGGGCAAACGCGGGTGGCCGGCACGTTCTTTGCTGGCCCCTGGTGCGCTCGATGGTCGACTCAGGTTGCGTCGACAGACTCGGGATGCCTCACCTGCCCTTCACCTCGCACGACGAACCGCTCGATCGTCAGCGATTCTGCCCCCATGGGCCCATAGGCGTGCAGGCGCGTGGTCGAGATACCGATCTCGGCACCCAGTCCGAGCTGGCTGCCATCGTTGAACCGTGACGACGCGTTCACCATGACCGCGGAGCTGCGCGTTCCGCCGATGAACGCCTCGGCGGCAGCGGCATCCTCGGTGGCGATCACCTCGGTGTGGTCGGAGCCGTATCGAGCGATGTGCGTGAGCGCCTCGCCCAGGCTGTCGACGACGCGCACCGCCAGGATCAAGTCCAGGTATTCGGCGGCATAGTCGGCGTCTTCGGCATGCCGCACGTGATCGCCCCAGGTACGCGTACGGGCGCAGCCGCGCACCTCGACGCCGCGTTTGGCCATGACCTCGAGCGCAAGCGGCATGAAGACGGGGACGATGTCGCGATGCACCAGCAACGTCTCCAGCGCGTTGCATACGCCCGGGCGCGAGGCCTTTCCGTCCACCAGCAGGTCAAGCGCCTTGACCGGATCGGCGGCCGCATCCACGTAGAGGTGGCACACGCCCTTGTAGTGCTTGATGACCGGGACGCGCGCGTGCTCGGCGACGAACCGGATCAGGCCCTCGCCGCCGCGCGGGATCGCCAGGTCGATGAGGTCGGCCAATCCCAGCAACTCCAGCACATGCTCCCGCGAGGGATCGGCGATCAGCGACACCGCTTCCTCGGGCAGGCCGAGTTCGCGCAGCGCGCCGTGCAGGCACGCCGCGATCGCCGTGTTGCTCGCGCGCGCCTCCGATCCGCCGCGCAGCAGCACGGCATTGCCGGCCTTCAGGCACAGCGCGGCGGCATCGGCCGTCACATTGGGGCGGGACTCGTAGATCATCGCGATCAGGCCCAGCGGCACGCGCTGGCGTTCGATCACCATGCCATTGGGGCGCCGGTCGCGGCGCGTTACCTCGCCCAGCGGATCGGGCTGCGCGGCAACCTCCATCAGGCCGGCCGCGATGGATTCCAGACGGGATTCGTCCAGGCGCAGGCGGTCGAGCAGTGCCGGCGCCAGCCCGGAATCGCGGCCCCGCGCCATGTCCACAGCATTGGCAGCCAGCACCACGTCGCACTGCTGCAGCAATTGCGCGGCCATGCGCTCGATCAGCCGGCGACGCTCGCTGGCGTCCAGCGCGGCGATCGCGCGTTGCGCCTCGCGTGCACGCTCCGCCAACTCCCTCACGTAGCCCCGACCGTGTGCGTTCATTCCGCCGTCTCCGTCGCCAGCACCACCAGATCATCGCGGTGTATCACCGCCTCCCCGTAGCGGAAACCCAGCACGGCCTCGATGTCGCCGCTGTGGCGTCCGGCGATGCGCTGGATTTCCCCGGCACTGTACTGCGCCAGGCCGCGCGCACAGGGGGCCGCGTCGATGTTTTCGACGACTTCGATCACGTCGCCACGACTGAACCCGCCCTGGGCCCCGATCACCCCGCCTGGCAGCAGCGAGGCGCCGCGTCGGCGCAGCGCTTCGGCGGCGCCGGCGTCGACGTGTACGCGGCCGGAAGCAGGCGCATGTCGCAGCCATTGCTTGCGTGCGCGCAACCGGTCGCCCTGCCCTTGCACCAGCGTGCCGTGCAATTTCCCGGTGGTCAGTGCGTCCACGACGGCGGCATCGCGGCCACAGAACAACGCCGTGGCGATGCCCGCCGTCGCCGCCTTCGCAGCGGCTTCGAGCTTGGTGCGCATGCCGCCTGTGCCCAGCGCGCCGGCGCCGCCGGCCGCATCCAGCAGTTCCGGCGTCACCCGCTCGACGCGAAGGATGGGCCGCGCAGAGGGGTCGCGCTGCGGGTGCGCGCTGTAAAGCCCGGCGATGTCGGTGGCGATCAGCAGCAGGTCGGCGTCGACCAGCGACGCCACGGCGGCGGCAAGGTTGTCGTTGTCGCCGAGCTTGAGCTCGTCGACCGCGACGGTGTCGTTCTCGTTGATGATCGGCAGCGTGCCCAGCCGCAACAGCTCGCGCAGGCTGGCCCGCGCATTGAGATAGCGGCGGCGATTGCGCAGGTCGTCGTGGGTCAGCAGCACCTGCGCCACGGGGCGATCGGTCAGTTGTTGCCAGAACCCGATCAGCGAGGCCTGTCCGAGTGCCGCCAGCGCCTGCCGCAGCACCAGGCCATCTCCGCCGGAGGCGACCCGGGCCCGTCCGGCCGCGACCGCGCCGGACGAGACCAGCACCACTTCGCGCTGCTGCGCATGGCATTGCGCGATGAACCGCGCCAGGCCAGCGGCGTGGCGCGCGTCGAGGCCGCCGTGGGTGTTGTCGCTGAAGCCGGCCAGCAGGCTGCTGCCGACTTTCAGCACCGCGCGTTGCCAGCGCGGCAGGGGTTGCGCCGGGAAGTCTCGTTCAGAGGTACTTCCCGACGCGCTCATTGCAGGCCGTCCAGCCGTCGCTGCAGCTCATCCAGCCGAAGGTCGGCAGAGGCACCGGGCGAAACGCGCGCGGCCAGGCTGGCCTCGGGGTCGCCCTGGGCCCAGCGCGCCGGATCGGCCGCCTGTCGATAGGCCTCGCGAAACGGCAGCCCCTGGCGAGCCAGATCGACGGCCAGGTCGGTGGCGTACATCGACGGGTCCAGTGCGGCGCGCATCGCGCCCGTCTTCCATTCCAGGTTGCGCAGCAGGTCGGGCAGCAGCTCCAGCGCGCCCAGGCCACGGCCAAAGGCGTGAAAGATCGCGCCCTTGGAGAACTGCAGGTCGCGGTGGTAACCCGAAGGCAGCGACAGCAACTGCTCGATCTCGGTACGCGCCGCAGCGGCGGCGGAGTAGCTCGCACGCATCAGTTCGATCACGTCCGGATTGCGCTTGTTGGGCATGATCGAGCTGCCAGTGGTGTACTGCGCCGGCAAGGCGACGAAACTGAACTCGGCGCTGGTGAACAGGCTCAGGTCCCAGGCCAGGCGGCGCAGGTCGAGCAGTGCCGACGACATCGCTTCGATCGCCGCCATCTCGAACTTGCCGCGCGACAGCTGCGCATACGCCGCCGACACCTGCATGCGCCCGAACCCGAGCGCCGTGGTGGTGTGTTCGCGCGCCAGCGGCAGGTTGACTCCGTAGCCGGCGGCGCTGCCCAGCGGGTTGGCATCCATCCAGGCGAGCGTCTGCTGCGCACGCTGTGCGTTGTCGATGAAGCCCTCGGCCCAGGCCGCCCACCACATGCCCAGCGAGGACACGACCGCGCGTTGCAGATGCGTGTAGCCCGGCAACGGCATCGCGCCCTCCACGCCGGCGCGTGCCAGCGCCACCTGCGCGCTCTCGCGGCAGGTCGCGGCCACGCGGGTAAGGCGGTCCTTCAACCATAGCCGCGTGGCGACGAGGATCTGGTCGTTGCGGCTGCGGCCGGTGTGGATCTTCTTGCCGGCATCGCCCAGGCGTTCGACCAGCCGCGCCTCGATGGCCGAGTGGCCATCCTCGTACTGCTCGTCGAGCACGAAACGCCCGCTGCGGAAGTCCTCAGCCAGCACGTCGAGTTCCCGTTCCAGCCCGGCGAGCTCATCGGCATCGAGGATCGCGATCCGCTGCAGGCCCTGCGCATGCGCGCGGCTGGCCTGGACGTCGAACAGGAAGAACTCGCGGTCGAGGATCACGTCCTCGCCAGCGAGGAACTGCTGGATGCGCGCGTCGACCTGGACGCCGGGTTTTTGCCAAAGCAGATCAGACATGTCGTTTCCGTAGTGCGGGCGTTGCCCGCCGATTTTCGATCCTGCAAAGCGGGCCCTGGCCCGCCGTTTTTTATCCTGCGCAGCGGGCCTTGGCCCGCCGTTTCTGTTCCGCGATGGCGGACCAAGGCCCGCCTACTTCGGGATGCCCGTCATTTCGTCCAATCCGAACGCCAGGTTCAGATTCTGCAACGCCTGCGTCGCGGCGCCCTTGAGCAGGTTGTCCTCGGTGGCGACCACGACCAGGCGGCGACCGTCGGGCGACAGCGTGAAGCCGCCGAGCTCGACGTGATGCCGGCCGGCGATGTTGCTGACCCAGGGCGCATCGTCGCGCACATCGACCAGCGGTTCGCCTGCATAACGTTCACGGTAGCGCTCAAGAACCTCGTCGCGTTCGAACGCCTGCGCCAACGGCAGGTTGGCGGTGATGGTCAGGCCACGGAAATGCGGCGCGACATGCGGCAGGAACTGGATCTCATGGCCGAGCTGGCGCGTGACTTCGCGCTCGTGCACATGGTTGGTCAACGCGTACGGCATCAGATTGTCGCGCAGCTTGTCCGGATCGTTCTTGTCGGA
>DATDBD010000060.1:0-10887 GCA_036525015.1 Lysobacter sp. | reverse complement strand
TGTCGCCGGTGCTGTGGCGCAAGGTGCAGCGCGGGCTGTCGGCCGGGCGCGTGCAGTCGCCGGCGCTGCGCATGATCGTCGAACGCGAGGAGGAGATCGAAGCCTTCGTCGCGCGCGAGTACTGGTCCATCGAAGCCGAGTGCGCGCATGCCACGCAGGCCTTCACCGCCAAGCTCAACAAGCTCGACGGCAAGAAGTTCGAGCAGTTCACCGTCACCGACGGCGACACCGCCGAAGCGGCGCGCAAGCGGATCGTGGCCGCCGCCGGCGGCGCGCTGCACGTCACGGATGTCGTCAGCAAGGAACGCAAGCGCCGTCCGGCGCCGCCGTTCACCACCTCGACCCTGCAACAGGAAGCAGCGCGCAAGCTCGGCTTCACCACGCGCAAGACCATGCAGGTCGCGCAGAAGTTGTACGAAGGCGTGGCGATCGGTGAGGAAGAAGGCACGGTCGGCCTGATCAGCTACATGCGTACCGACTCGGTCAGCCTGTCGGCCGAGGCGCTGTCCGAATTGCGCGACGTCATCGCCCGCGACTTCGGCACGCGCGCCCTGCCCGACAAGCCCAACACCTACCAGACCAAATCCAAGAACGCGCAGGAAGCGCACGAAGCGGTGCGCCCGACTTCGGCGCTGCGCACACCGGCCCAGGTCTCGCGTCACCTTTCCGACGACGAGCGTCGTCTGTACGAACTGATCTGGAAGCGCGCGGTCGCCTCGCAGATGGTGCCGGCCACGCTCAACACGGTCAGCGTCGATCTCGCCGCGGGCAGCGAGCACAGCTTCCGCGCCTCGGGCACGACCGTGATCGATCCGGGCTTCCTCGCCGTCTATGAGGAAGGCAAGGACAGCAAGAGCGCCGAGGACGAGGACGAAGGCCGCAAGCTGCCGGCGATGAAGATCGGCGACCGCGTGCCGCTGGAACGCATCCACGCCGACCAGCACTTCACCCAGCCGCCGCCGCGCTTCACCGAAGCGGCACTGGTGAAGGCGCTGGAGGAATACGGCATCGGCCGTCCCTCGACCTACGCCTCGATCATCCAGACGCTGCTGTTCCGCAAGTACGTGGAGATGGAAGGCCGCAGCTTCCGCCCGTCCGATGTCGGCCGCGCGGTGTCGAAGTTCCTGTCCAGCCATTTCACCCAGTACGTCGACTACGACTTCACCGCCAAGCTCGAGGACGAGCTGGACGCGGTGAGTCGTGGCGAAGAGGAGTGGGTGCCGCTGATGGAGAAGTTCTGGGGGCCGTTCAAGGAACTGGTCGAGGACAAGACCGAGTCGGTCGATCGATCCGAGGCCACCGGCGCGCGCGAGCTCGGCACCGATCCCAAGACCGGCAAGCCGGTCAGCGTGCGCCTGGGTCGCTACGGACCGTACGTGCAGATCGGCACGGTCGAGGACGAGGAGAAGCCCGAGTTCGCTTCGCTGCGTCCTGGTCAGAGCATGCACACGATCTCGCTGGTCGACGCGCTGGAGCTGTACAAGCTGCCGCGCAAGCTCGGCCTCAGCAACGAACATGAAGTCACCGTCGGCATCGGCCGCTTCGGGCCGTTCGCCAAGCGCGGCACCACCTACGCCTCGCTGAAGAAGGAAGACGACCCGCACACCATCGACCTGGCGCGCGCGGTGTTCCTGATCGAGGAGAAGGAGGAGATCGCGCGAAACCGCATCATCAAGTCCTTCGAAGGCAGCGACATCCAGGTGTTGAACGGTCGCTTCGGTCCGTACATCAGCGACGGCAAGCTCAACGGCCGCATCCCCAAGGACCGCGAGCCGGCCTCGCTGACGCTGGAGGAAGTGACCAAGCTGCTGGAGGAAACCGGCAAGCCGGTGCGCGGCCGCTTCGGCAAGAAGGCGGCGGCGAAGAAGGAACCGGCGGTGAAGGTCGCCAAGAAGGCCGCCGCCACGAAGGTGCCGGCGAAGAAGGCCGTGGCCAAAAAGGCGACGAAGAAAGCCACCAAGAAGACGGCGGCCAAAAAGGTCGCAAAGACGACCGCCAAGAAGGCCGTCAAGAAAGTCGTCAAGAAAGTCGTCAAGAAAGCCAAGGCCTGACGGTCACCGGGCACGGCAGAGCCGTGTCCGGTCCGCCTGCACCGACGAGCGGCTTCCATCGCGTGCGGCGGCCGCTATCCTGTCGTTATGAGCCAGACCCTGTCCCTGATCGAGGCCGCCTGGGGGATGCAGAGCGGTGACGTGGTCGCCTATCCAACCGAGGCGGTCTGGGGGCTGGGCTGCGATCCGTTCGACGAGAACGCGGTCATGCGCCTGCTCGCAATCAAGGAGCGCCCTCTTGAGAAAGGCCTGATCCTGGTCGCCGGTGCGGTGGATCAGTTCGAAGGCCTGCTCGACTGGGAGTCGCTGCCGCAGGAGCGGCGCGACGAGGTGCTCTGCAGTTGGCCCGGCCCGCACACCTGGATCGTGCCGGCCACCTCGCGCGTGCCGCGTTGGATCACCGGCGCCCACCACGGCGTCGCCGTCCGCGTCAGCGCGCATCCGACCGTGGTCGCGTTGTGCACGGCGTTCGGCAGCCCGCTGGTCTCCACCAGCGCCAACCTCAGCGGACAGCCCCCGGCACTCCAGCGCGCCGCGCTGGATCCACAACTGCTGGAACGGATCGACGGCGTCTGCATCGGCGAAACCGGTGGCCTGGCGTCACCCACCGCCATCCGCGATGCCCGTTCGGGCACGGTGCTGCGCGCCTGACATCGAGGCTGCGACGCGGCCCACATTGCATTAACAGACCCGGTCGTAGCGTCGCCAACGCGGCGCTGATCGGCAACGCCGCCTATCGAGGAGGGTGTCATGAAACTCATGCAGGTTTCGCTGTGCGCGCTGGCGCTGGCGATTGCGTTGCCGCTGGCGGCGCAGGACAAGCCGCCGCAGATGACGGCCGAACAGCAGGCGATGATGCAGGCTTGGGAGAAGGCCGCAGCGCCGGGCGAGCCGCACAAACAGCTGGCCACGATGCAGGGCAAGTGGAACGTCAAGCAGACGATGTGGATTGATCCCGGCAGCGAGCCGATGGTGCAGACCGGTTCGGCGACCAACAAGATCGAGCTCGGTGGACGCCACCTGCGCCAGGAATATCACGGCCAGTGGATGGGCAAGCCGTTCGAGGGCATCGGCTACACCGGCTACGACAACGTCACCGGCAAGTACTACAGCAGCTGGATCGACAGCAGCTCGACCGGGATATTCGTTTCCCAGGGCAGCTACGACCCCGCCAGCAAGAGCTACGTGTTCAAGGGCGAGTTCGCCGACGCCGCCGCGGGCGGCGCGAAGATCCCGGTCCGGCAGGTACTGCGTGTGGTCGACAACGACCATCATGTGTTCGAGATGTGCGAGACCCGCGATGGCAAGGAAGCGCGGGTGATGCAACTCGATTACACGCGACAGAAGTAGGCGCACCGTCTCCATGACCGCACGGCAAGGCAAGCCGACCCACCCGCAGCTGAACCGCCGCGAGCGCGATTCGGCGGCCTGTCGATTCCACGGCTGAAGCGGCGCAAGATTCGCTCATGGTGCATCGACCATTCCGCCTGCCTGCCCTGGCCCTGCTGCTGGTGATGGCAGGCGTGACGGCGCCCGCGTACTCTGCAGAGATCACCATCTACCGCTGCACCGACGGCAACGGCCAGCTCACGCTTCGCAACTCGCCGTGCAAGAAAGGCGAAACCCAGCAGGCCCGGGAAATGCAGCGCCCGGTCGATCCGCCGCACCGCAAGGTCGCGACCTCGCCAGTGGAACCGGAACCGGAACCGATGCTTGCTCCAGTCGAAGCGACGCCCAACTACGTCGTCGTCAATCAACCCCGCCCGATGTACGAATGCGAGACCTACGAAGGCGAGCGTTATCTCAGCGACACGGCCGAGGGTAATCCGCGCTGGGTGGAGCTGTGGGCGTTGGGTTATCCGGTGGCCGTGCAGCGCAATCCGATGGGCGACAACGTCGGCGGGCCGAGGCCGCGTCCACCCGAAACCGGCCCCGGGCCGCCGCGCCTGCCGGTGGATGTCGGACTGGCGATGACGCCCGGCAGCTGGATCCGCGACCCGTGCTATGAGCTGAGCCCGGAACAGATCTGCGAACACCTGCGCAACCGCCATTTCGAACTGGGGCGCCAGTACAACAGCGCGCTGCAGGGCGAGCGCCAGCGGATCGACAACGAGCAGCAACTGATCGCGCAGCGCCTGGACGACGAATGCGCAGGACGCTGATGCGACGTTGGCTGATAACGACCCTGCTGCTCGGCGTGGCGACGGCTGCGCACGGCCAGGTGGTGATCTACCGTTGCACCGACGCCAGCGGCGCATTGACCATCCAAAACAACACGCCCTGCCCCAAAGGCAGCACGCAACAGCGTCGCGTAGTGGAAGCAGCTCCGGTTGGCTCGCCTCCGCCCTTCGCGTCGCCTGCCAGGTCCACCGCCCCGGTAGCACCGTCGCGACCCGCGGATCGTGCCGCTCCACCCTCATCGGCGAAGGTCGAGCCCGCGAACATCCCCGATGCGGAGCGCCTTCCGCCGCCGGTGTTGTACGAGTGCCGCACCTACGACAACGGCATCTACCTCAGCGACGACGGTCACCCGCCGCAGCGCTGCGCGCCGTTGCGCGTCACCGGCCTGGGCGGCGGCGGGGATCGCGCGGGAGCAACGGCGGCCTGCCAGATGGTCGACGACCAGTGCCAGCGCATCCCCGACGGCGCGCTGTGCGTGAACTGGAAGCAGCGCCTGCGCGAGGCCGAGTCGCAACTGCGCTTCGGCGTGGTCCAGCAGCGCGACCAGGCGCAGGCGGATGTCGAACGGATGCAGCGCATCGTGCGTGAAAGCACCTGCGGACGCTGATTCCGCCGATCCCTCTCGTCCCGACTCCATACCGCGTCTTCTCGCCCGGGCGCGCACACTGCCAGGCAGCTACCGCTTCGCCTCGCCTCCATGCACCCTCCGGTCGCACGACGCTCCCTCATGCCATGGCGAACGCTGGCTGTGGCGTTGGGCTTTGCGCTGCTCGTCGCGGTGTTGTCGATCGATCAGATCCACCTGTGGCTCAGGGACCTGCTGGCCACCGCCGAACCGGTGATCGCGACCTACCCGGTTTGGGGCGGCGTGGCTTTCGTGCTGGTGTCGGCTCTGTCGGCCATGCTCGCCTTCCTCTCCAGCGCCCTGCTGGTGCCCGTCGCGGTGTACAGCTGGGGCGCCACCACGACCGTGATCCTGTTGTGGCTGGGCTGGTGGATCGGTGGCGCGTGCGCGTTCGCCATCGGCCGGTTGCTGCGTCGGCCGCTGGTCAAATCGGCGCGGGCCGAGCGCCTGGTCCTGTTCTATGGCGAACGCCTGCCACGCAACGCGCAGTTCCCGCTGGTGCTGGTGTTGCAACTGGCACTGCCATCGGAAGTGCCGGGGTATCTGTGCGGCCTGCTCGGCGTGCGCTTCACCACCTATGCCTCCGCGCTGGTACTGGCGGAACTGCCCTATGCGGTGGGCACGGTGATGGTCGGCCAGGGACTGATCGAACGCCGCGCCGGCATGCTGATGGCCGCCGTCGCGGCGGGGCTGGCCCTGAGCCTGGGAGCGGTCTGGCTGCTGCGCCGGTGGGTACACCGGTAATCGTCGCGCTGCCTTGGATCAGAACCCGTAGCGCAGGAACCCGCCGTCCACGGCGATGCACTCGCCGGTGATGTAGCCTGACGCCGGCAGGCACAGGAACGCCACGGCCGCAGCAACTTCCTCCGGCTCGCCGATGCGGCCCAGCGGCGTGCGCAGCAGCACCTCGTCCAGGTAATCCGGATCGGCGAGCTTGTCGGAGGTGCGGCGCGTGCGGATGTACCACGGCGCCACGGCATTCACGCGGATGCCGTCCTCGGCCCATTCGACGGCGAGGTTGCGCGTCATCTGGTGCATCGCCGCCTTGCTCATGCCGTAGGGCGCGCCGGTGCGCACGTGGGTCATGCCGGAGACGCTGCCCACGTTGACGATGCTCGATGCGGCGTGGCGGGTCAGCAACGGATAGGCGTAGCGCGACAGCTCGAACGCGGAGAACAGGTTGACCTCGAATACCTGGCGCCACTCGTCCTCGGTGTAGTCGGTCGCGGGCTTGCTGATGTTGCCGCCGGCGTTGTTGACCAGGATGTGCAGCCCTTCGCCGAAGTCCTCGACCCAGTCGAGCAGTTCGCGGCGCTGTTCCTCGTCGGCGACGTCGGCGACTAGGGTGTGCACTTCGCGCTCGGCGTAGTCCTCGATCAGTTCGGCGCGCGTGGATTCCAGCGCGGTGGCGTCGCGCGCCACCAGCAGCACATCGGCGCCGAAGCCGAGCAGTTCGCGCGCGACCGCGCGGCCGATGCCGGCGCTGGCGCCGGTGACCAGCGCGATTTGTCCGTCGAGCCGCCAACGCTTCGGATCCATGCCCCACTCCGTGTGCTGAAAGGTGGCCGCGGTGCGTGTTGGCCCGCGGCGGCCGGGGTAGCATAGCCGTCGGATCAGGCGAGGGGACTGATATGGCGCGTGCGTGGATCTGCGGGATCGTGGTGGCCGTGGCACTGATGGCCGGCTGCTCCAAGCCGAAGCCGCCCGAGAAGGATCGTCCCGTGGAGCCGCAGGCGACGCAACTGCGCGACGCGATCCAGGCGCCAATCGAAAAGGCCCGGCAGGTCGAGGGCGACGTGCAGGAAGCCGCCGATCAGCAGCGCGCGGCGATCGAGGCGCAAGGGGGCTGAAAGCTGGCCTCACCCCTCTCCCGGAAGCGGGAGAGGGCTTCAATCACTTGCGAAAGAGTGAACCTATCGCTTGCGGGAGAAGGTGCCCGAAGGGCGGATGAGGGGGCGCTTTCAGAACCCGCAGAAGCAGTGCGCCAACGCCTTTACCGGCACGCCACGCGTCGGCGTGATCGCGCCTTCGAGGAAGCGCAGGTCGGCGGCCGCCTGCGGCGACGCCTTGGCCAACAGGCGCTGGGCGACGTCCGAATCGCGCAGCCACGCGCCGCCGATGCGGCTGCCGACGAAGCCGGCGAATAACCGCTCGAACGGCGTCGCCGTTTTCTCGACGTAACGCACCTGGTATTCGCCGGCCTTGCCGAGCTTGGCGCGCTTGGCGACGAAGTCGAGCGCCTGTTGCAGGCCGCCCAATTCGTCCACCAGCCCGCGCTCCTTTGCCTGCGCGCCGCTCCACACGCGACCGCGGGCGATCTCGTCCACCTGCTCCACCGGCTTGTTGCGCGCGGACGCGACCCGTCCGGTGAAATCGCGGTAACCCTTGTCGATCACCGACTGGATCACCTGCCCGACCTCCGGCTGCAGCGGACGGGTGATGTCGAACGCGCCGGCGAAGCGGGTGGTGCCGACGCCGTCGGAGTGCACGCCGATCTTGTCGAGCGCGCGCGGCAGGGTCGGGATCAGACCGAAGATGCCGATCGAACCGGTGATGGTCGAAGCGTCGGCGTAGATGCGGTCGGCGTTCATCGAGATCCAGTAGCCCCCCGACGCGGCCAGGTCGCCCATCGACACCGCCACCGGCTTGCCGGCTTTCTTCAGCCCGACGATCTCGCGGCGGATCTGCTCGGAGGCGAACACCTCGCCGCCCGGCGAATCCACGCGCAGCACCACGGCCTTGACCTTGTCGTCATCGCGCGCCTCGCGCAGCAACTGCGCCGTGGTGACGCCACCAATCCGGCCCGGCGGCTGCTCGCCGCTGACGATCTCGCCCTCGGCCACGACCACCGCCACCTGCGGACGCGGATCGACCGCCTGCAACGCGCTGTCGAGGTGCGTGATGTACTCGTCCAGCGATGCCTGGCGGAAGCCGCCGTCGGCATCGGCGTCCTCGACGCCGCGCTTGGTCAGCAGGTCGTCGACTTCCTCGCGCGTCTTCAGGCCATCGACCAGCCTGGCCTTCAGCGCGTACTGGGCCAGGTCGCCCTGCGCGGACTGGATGCCGGACGGCAACTGTTCGATGCCCTGCGCCAGCTGCGCGGCGTCGAGCTTGCGCGCTTTGGCGATGTCGGCGAGGTAGCGCTGCCAGACATCGTTCATCCAGTACAGGTCGGCTTCCTTGGCTTCCGGCGAGGCGGCGTCGAGCACGTAGGGCTCGGCGGCGGACTTGTATTCGCCCACCTTGAACAGGTGCACGTCGACGCCGAGCTTGTCCTGCAACGCCTGACGGTAATAGGTGCGGTAGCGGCCCAGGCCTTCCAGCAACAGCCCGCCCATCGGATCGAGGTAGACCTCGCTGCCCTGCGCGGCGAGCAGGTACTGCTTCTGGTCCATCATCTCGGAGAATACGATCACCTGCTTGCCGCTGGCCTTGACCCGCGCGATCGCGTCGGCGACCTCGCGCAGCGACGCCATGCCGCTGCCCTCCATCTCGTCCAGGCGCAGCACCACGCGCTCGATGCGCTTGTCGGATTTGGCCGCGTCCAGTGCGCGCAACAGGTCGCGCAGCTGCACTTCCTCGGCGCGTTCGCCCAGTGCACTGCTCAGTGAGCGCGTCAAAGGATCGCGGCTGTACTGCTCCACCAGGTCGCCTTCCGGCGCGATCACCAGTGTGGTGCGATCAAGCAGCGGCTTGGTGCGCGGGCCGGTGCCGAGCACGGCCAGGAACAGGATCAGCAACGCGAAGAACAGCAGGTTGAGCACCAGTCGCCGGGTGAAATTCATCGCATCCCACAAGCCGACGAAGAAACGGGCGATGGGACCGCGACGCGCAGGTACATTCATTGCAAAGGCTCCTTGACTACCACCGCAGCGTACTCGCAGGACGTGGCGGATTCACCCGCCATTCGTAACACGGTTATTCGGCGCTCGGATTCGCTCGTTTACGCCCGGATGGCGACGCCGGCGCTTATCTGTGATTACGGACCCCGCATCACCAGCCGGTCGGGGTGGCTGGAGCGCACGAAGCGCAGGCCCAGCAGGAGCGCCGCCACCGTCAGGCCGGCGATCAGCCCGATCCACATGCCCTTCGGCCCCCAGCCCAGGCCCAGGCCCAGCCCGGCGCCCAACGGCATGCCGATGCCCCAGTACGCCAGTGCGGCGAGCAGCATCGGCACCCGCGTGTCCTTCAGCCCGCGCAGCGCGCCGGCCGACAACACCTGCACGCCGTCGGGGAACTGGAACGCGGCCGCGTACAGCAGCAGGGCGGCCGCCAGCGCCGCCACCGCCGCGTCGCGGGTGTAGAACCCGACCAGCAGGTCGTTGCAGGTCAGCAGCACGATGCCCGACAACAGCTGCGTGCCCAACACGATGGCGTAGCCCGCCCAGGCGGCGCGGCGCACGCCGTGGAAGTCGCTGCGTCCCAGGGCATGGCCGACGCGCACCGTGGTCGCCTCAGCCAGCCCCATCGGCACCATGAAGCACAGCGCCGCCAGGTTGATGGCGATCTGATGCGCGGCCGCCGGAATCTGGCCCAGCCGCCCGATCAGCAGCGCGGTGGCGATGAACAGACCGCCCTCCATCAGGATCGTCACGCCGATCGGCAAGCCGGTGGCGAGCAAACCGCGGATCGCGGGCCAGTCCGGTGCGTCGAAACGTTCGAACAGTCGCAGGTCGGCGAAGCGGCGCGAGCGCCACAGCACGATCGCAAAACCTATCGCCTGCAGCCACAACATGATCGCCGAAGCCAGGCCGAGCCCACCGGCGCCAAGTTCAGGAAAACCGAAGCGACCGAAGGTCAGCACGTAGCCCACCGGCGCCAGCACCAGCAGGCCGCCGGCGCTGAGCAGCATCGTCGGCAGCGTCCAATGCAATCCCTCGCTGAGGTAGCGCATGGTGAAGAACAGCGTCAGCGCCATCACGCCCCAGCGGATGCCGTGCAGGAAGTCGGTGACACCGGGAATGATCTCCGGGGCGATGCCCATCGGGCCCAGCGCCATGGGGATGAAGCTCAGGAACGCGAACAGCAGCACGCCCAGCCCCAGCGCCAGCCACAGCGCTTGCCGGAACAGCGCACCGATCTCACCGCGGCGGCCGGCGCCATCGAGTTGCGACACTGACGACGGCACCGACAGCAGCGTGCCGATCGGCACCATCATCGGCAGATACCACAGCGCCGTCCCGATGGACACCGACGCCAGCGTGGAGGTGGCGTGATGGCCGGCCAGCACATTGTCGACAAAACCAATCAGGCCGGTGGACACGTGCCCGCCCACCAGCGGCGCAGCCAGCAGGGCGGTAGTACGGATTTCGTCCGACAAGCCGTGGCGGACCGCGGAAGTGGTGGGCGCGGACTTGGTGGGCGACTTGGTGGGCGCGGACTTGGTGGAATCGGCAGACATTTGCAGCAGGCTTCAGGCGCACGATTGCGGCCGCGCGACCGCATCGTGTGTCGGGCGCTGGCGCCGGGTCGCGGCGGCCCGCTATCTTAGCCGCCTGATCTGAACAGGCGTTCACGACTACATCGGACGCCGGCTCGCGAACATGGCATGCAAAACACGTCGATCTGAGCGCGTGCAAGACCCATTCGCAAGCCCGCATTCGAAAGTTCGCACACAGCGCCCCGGGGAGAGGCCACGAACGAAATGACAGCCAGCGACCACGCCACGCCGACCCATTGCGAGAACTGCCACGAGCCGCTGCACGGCCAGTACTGCTACGCCTGCGGGCAGTCGGTGCTCAACCCCGTCCGCCATGCCAGCCATGCGCTGGAGGAAGTGTTCGAATCGTTCTGGCATCTGGACGGGCGCATCTTCCGCACGCTGCGCGACCTGATCGCTCCGGGCCGCGTCGCCC
This sequence comes from Lysobacter sp., assembly GCA_036525015.1. GTDB lineage: Bacteria > Pseudomonadota > Gammaproteobacteria > Xanthomonadales > Xanthomonadaceae > Lysobacter_J. Next base: position 175 of record DATDBD010000060.1, on the reverse strand, counting down.
TCAATTACCTGGCCGGCCACCGCGCGCGCTATGTCGCGCCGCTGCGGCTGTTCGTCATCCTCAGCGTGGTGACGTTCTTCGTCGCGCAATTCGCGATCCGCACCGACTCCGGGACGGCCGAGCCTCTGGTGCAATTCGATGACAGCAGCTCCACGGGCGATGAAGGCAAGCGATT
>DATDBD010000059.1:0-16333 GCA_036525015.1 Lysobacter sp. | reverse complement strand
CTTCGACGGCATGATCGGCGAAAGCCCGGCCATGCAAACCCTGATTCGCACGTTGCGCAAGGCCGCGCTGACCGAGGCTCCGGTGTTCATCGCCGGCGAGACAGGCACCGGCAAGGAACTGGCGGCGATGGCGCTGCACCGGCATTCACGCCGCCACGCCCAGCCATTCGTCGCGATCAACTGCGGCGCGATCCCGCACAACCTGGTGCAGTCGGAGCTGTTCGGCTATGAGCGCGGTGCATTCACCGGCGCGCAGCAGCGCAAGCTCGGCCGCATCGAGATGGCCAATGGCGGCACTTTGTTCCTCGACGAGATCGGCGACCTGCCGCTGGAAAGCCAGGCCTCGTTGTTGCGCTTCCTGCAGCAGGGCAGCATCGAGCGCCTTGGTGGCCACGAACAGATCCCCGTGGACGTGCGCATCGTCTCGGCCACGCACCACGACCTCGATGCCGCGATCGCCGACGGCAGCTTCCGCTCCGACCTGTACCACCGGCTGTGCGTGCTTCGCCTGCAGCAGCCGCCGCTGCACGAGCGCGGCAGCGACATCGACCGCCTCGCCGACTACGCCCTGCAACGCTACTCGCAGGAGGGGCGGCGTGCGCTCAAGGGGTTCGCACCATGCGCCAGGCACGCACTGCACAGCCATCCGTGGCCGGGTAACGTGCGCGAGTTGATCAACCGCGTGCGCCAGGCCGTGGTGATGGCCGAAGGCCGGTTGATCACGGCGGCCGACCTGCACCTCGATGGCGCTTCGACGCTGCCCCCGCCCACGCTGGACGAAGTCCGCGACGCGGCGACCCGCGAGGCGATCGAACGTGCACTGCAGCGCAACCGGCACCGGCTGATCGATGCGGCCCGCGAACTCGGCGTATCGCGGGTGACGCTGTACCGGTTGATGAGCCGGCTCAACCTGCGTGCGGCGGAGAGCGAAGGCGGCAGACACGCCGCCAGCGTCGCCTGAGCGCCATGGCCGCCGGGGAGCATGCGTCCGGCCGCCGCTGCATGCGAGGATGACGTCCCCATCACTGCGCGGGGCGTCCTTCGGACCCGCGCCGGCGAGGACGACGTGACCGAACTGGCAAATCCCATGGCATCCGCCGCCGAACGCGACACAAGCCCGGGCCAACCCGATTTCATCGAGGTCTATCCCGGTGCGCTCGACGCCGCCGCCTGTGCCGCGCTGATCGAGCGGTTTCGCGCCAGTGGCGACAGCCAGCCCGGCCGCGTCGGTGGCGGCGTGATGCCGGACCTCAAGGACAGCCGCGACCTGACGCTCGCCGGCCGCGCCGAGTGGCGCGATGCCGAAGCCCAGCTCAACACGGCCGTGTTCGGCGGCGTGCTGCGCTACCTGCGTCGCTACCCGCACACGCTGATCGCACCGCTGATGCTGGAAACGCCCGATAGCGACGGCAAGCGCCATCGCCTGACCCCCGAGCGCCTGGCAGCGATGGACGACGCCGAACTCGCACCCATCGTGCAGACCGTGCTGCGCCCCGGTGCGATCAACCTGCAGCATTACACCGCAGGCCGCGGCGGCTATCCCTACTGGCATTGCGAGCTGTATCCACGCGATCCGCGGGCGGAAACGCTGCACCGCCACCTGCTATGGACCATCTACCTCAACGATGACTTCAGCGAGGGCGAGACCGAGTTCCTGTACCAGCAGCGCAAGATCGCGCCCCGGACCGGCGCACTGTTGATCGCGCCTGCCGCGTTCACCCACACGCATCGCGGCAACCGGCCCAAGGGCGGTGACAATTACATCGCGACCAGCTGGGTGCTGTTCCAACGCGCCGAACAGCTCTTCGGCAACGGGTAAGGCAGGCGGGGGCGGGGGTTACGTTGCCGGCACGTGCCGCGGGTGGTTGAGCACCAGCCAGTACAGCCCGACCTGCTTGACCGCCCAGACGAACTGCTCGAAGTCGACCGGCTTCTGGATGTAGCTGTTGACGCCCAGCGCGTAGCTGGCCTCGACGTCGAAGGGCTCGGCACTGGTGGTCAGTACGACCACGGGCAAGGTGCGCGTGGTTTCGTTGGCGCGAATGGCCTGCAGCACTTCGCGGCCGTCGACCTTGGGCAGGTTGAGGTCGAGCAACACGATCGATGGCAGCTCTGCGGTATCCCGGTCGGCGTGGCGACCACGCGCGAACAGGTAATCCAGGGCCTCGGCACCGTCGCCGACTACTACCAGCCGGTTGGCGATCTTGGCTTCGTCGAACGCCAGGCGGGTCAACTCGACATCGTCGGGGTTGTCCTCCACCAGCAGGATTTCCTTGTGCATCAATGCAATTCCTCGTCTGCCGCGACGGCAGGTAATTCAATAACAAAAGTACTGCCCGCGTCGAGTTGAGAATCGGCAAGGATGCGACCGCGGTGGCGTTCGGCGATCCGCTGGGCGATCGCCAGGCCCAGGCCATGGCCGCCCCCCTGCTCGGGTCCGTGCAGGCGCTGGAAGGGCTCGAACAACTTGTGCGCATAGCGCATGTCGAAGCCGACCCCATGGTCGCGGATGACCATGCGCAGCAGGTTGCCCTCGCGCTCGCCGCTGACCTCGATGCGGACTGGCTCGCCGGGGCGGGCGAATTTCCACGCGTTGTGCATCAGCTGGGCCAGCATCAGCTTGAGCAGGCGCTCGTCCCCCTCGCATATGAGCCGGGGCTGGACTTCGATCTGCGCCTGGCGATGGGGTTCCTGGTCCTGCAACTCGGCCGAGACCCAGTCGGCTAGCAGGCCCATGTCCACGGGACCCGGCTTCATCTCCGCACCCGTGGCGCGTGACAGCTCGTTGAGGGCGTCCAGCAGGCTGGTCATGCGCTCGGCGGCGGCACGGATCCGGGCCAGGTAGTCGCGATCGGTTTCGTCCAGACGGTCATGCGCATGGTCGGCCAACAGGCCGGAGAAACTCTCGATGGAGCGCAGCGGCGCACGCAGGTCGTGCGAGACCGCGTCGGCGAACAACTGCAGCTGCCGGTTCGAGGCGTGCAACGCGGCGGCGCGCTCGTCGACACGATGCTTCAGCGTTTCCTCGGCGGCCAGCTCGGCACCGATGTCGCGCAACTGCACCAGCAGGTACATCGGTGCGCCATCGTCATCGCGCATCACCGCGACGTTGGCCTGCGCCCACACCGTACGACCATTGCGGTGCAGGTAACGCTTGCGTGCATCGAGCATCGGGATGCTGCCGTCGATCAACCCTTGCAGGTACAGGCGCGAGGTCTCGACATCGTCCGGATGAGTGACCGCAGAGGTTGGACGACCGACGACTTCGGCCGCGCTGTAACCGAACATGCGCTCGAACGCGGGATTCACCTCGACCCAGCGTCCATGCAGGTCGACGATGGCCATGCCGATACCCGACGCGGCCATCGCCAGCCGAAAGCGATCGTTCTCGGGTTCGTGGACAAGAGCCATGGACACGCAGGTGACCTCAATGACTGCGGAAAAGTGTAGCCAAATGCGGTGTGACGGGTCGGTGCAGGGGGGATGAACGAGCCGGCGCCGATTTGCTATGCGTTCTTCTTGGTCAGCCCCGGCCGCTTTGCTGTGCGTTGAGCTTAGCCTTTTTGACGGCTCGTTCAGGCATCTGACTTCAAAACAACTCGCCTTGCGGCGACGCCTTGCGAGGTGCAACGAACCGGTTCGTGTCCAACGCAGGCAAGCGTCCGAACCCCAGTCGCCTGTGCGCCTTGGCGAAGCGCTGCTCGATCAGTTGCGCGAAGGGCCCCGTGCCGCGCATGCGCGTGCCGAACGCACTGTCGTAATCCTTGCCCCCGCGCATCTGCTGGACCAGGCTCATCACGTGCTCCGCGCGGTCGGGGTAGTGCAGCTGCAGCCACTCGCGCCAGACCTGCTTGAGCTCGTGCGGCAGGCGCAGCAGGACGTAGCCGGCGGCACGCGCTCCATGCTCGTGCGCTGCAGCCAGGATCTGTTCGATTTCGGCGTCGTTGATCATCGGGATGACCGGGGCCACCATCACGCCCACTGGCACGCCGGCTTCCGACAACGTCCGCATCGCCTTCAATCGTGAGTGTGGAGCCGCTGCACGCGGCTCCATCCGCGCCGACAGCTTGTTGTCGAGCGTGGTCACCGAAAAGTACACGGTGACCAAGCCTCGCTTGGCCATCGACGAAATCAGGTCGATGTCGCGCAGCACCGCCGAATTCTTGGTGATCAGGCTGAAAGGATGCGAGCACGCATCGAAGACTTCGATCAGCGATCGAGTGATGCGGTAGCGGCGTTCGATGGGTTGGTAGGCATCGGTGTTGATGCCCAGCGCGATCGGCGCGCACTGGTATCCGGGCCTGGCCAGCTCGGCCTGAAGCCGTTCGGCGGCGTTGGTCTTGGCGAACAGGCGTGTCTCGAAATCGAGCCCCGGCGACAAGTCGAGATAAGCGTGCGATGGCCTGGCAAAGCAATAGACGCAGCCGTGCTCGCAGCCCCGGTAAGGATTGATCGACTGTCCAAAGCCGATGTCCGGCGAGTCGTTGCGGCTGATGACGCTGCGCGCCCGCTCCTCGGTGACGCGGGTGTCCGGATGCGGCGCTTGCGCTATTTCGTCGTAGACCGATCCCCAGCCGTCGTCCTCGCCCCGGGCAACGGTCACCGCGTAACGGCCGTCGACCCGGGACGCGGCGCCGCGACCTTTGATCGGTGCCTGGGCTTTGCGGGCGTCGTCCATGCGGCTTAGCCTACGCCGTCGCGGTCGCAATCCCTGAGACAGCGATGTTGTCAGGCGACTGCTGTTAGACGACTGCCGTTAAACAACGATACCGTTGGCCCAAGGAGCGAGCTCGCATGCCACCAGCCCTTCAGGACACCTGGCATGCGATCGCCACGATTCCGCACCTGGGGCTGTATCTGGCGCTCGGCTGGCTGGGTTACCTGGTCTGGCTCGGTCTGTGGATCGTGCTGCAAAAGCGCGAACCGGTGGCGACACTGAGCTGGCTGATCAGCCTGGCGGCGCTGCCCTTCGTCGGCTTCGTGGTCTATTACTTTTTGGGTCCTCAGCGGATCCAGCGCCAGCGCATGCGCCGCGTTCGCGCGCGCGCCGCGCTGCCGGCGCCGCCTCCCGGCCTGCAACCGGGGCCGGACGCGATCGAGTTGGCCAAGATCGCCCAGGCCACTACCGGCCTGCCACCGACGACGGCCACGCGCGCGCAGCTGCTCATCGATGGCGGTGCCACCTACGACGCGCTGCTGGAAGCCGTGGCGAAGGCGCAGGAGCATGTCCATCTGGAGTACTACATCTTTCTGCCCGACCGCACCGGCACAGCCTTGCGCGATGCCCTGGTCGATCGCGCCCGCAACGGAGTGCACGTGCGCCTGCTGCTGGACGCGGTGGGCTCGGGCAAGACCAAACAACGCTTCCTGCAGCCGTTGATCGACGCCGGCGGCGAAGTGGCATGGTTCCATCCGATGAGGCTGGCGTGGTTCTGGAAGCGCCCCTGGCTCAACATGCGCACCCACCGCAAGATCGTGGTCATCGACGGCAAGGTCGGCTTTACCGGCGGCATCAACATCACCGACGAGGAAGACGAGCGTCTGCGCAGCGACGCGTACCGCGACCTGCACCTGCGCCTGGAAGGCGACGTCGTCCGCGAATTGCAGTTGGTGTTCATCGAGGACTGGGCTTACGCGACGGGCGAGCTGCCGCCGAAGCTGCATCACCCCAGCCCCCGGCACGGCACCATCGCCACCCAGGTGCTGGTGTCCGGGCCGGACTCCACCTGGGAGGCCATTCACCGCATGCACGTATCGGCCATTTATTCGGCACAACGCCGGGTCTGGCTGGTGACGCCCTATTTCGTGCCGGGCGAAGCCGCGCGCATGGCATTGACCTCGGCCGCCCTCGGCGGCCTGGACGTGCGCCTGCTGGTTCCCCGGCGCTGCGACAGCAGGCTGGTCACGCTGGCCGCGCGCTCCTACTTCGATGAGCTGCTCCAGGCCGGCGTGAAGGTTCACGAATACGGGCCCCGCCTGCTCCACAGCAAGGCACTGCTTTGCGACGACGACCTGGCCATCATCGGCAGTGCCAACTTCGACCACCGCAGCTTCCGCCTGAATTTCGAAATCTCCGTGATGTTCCGCGACCGGACGCTGGTGTCCGAACTGGCGCAGCTGATCCAGAGCGAGTGCAGCCTGGCGCCGCGCGTGCACCCGGATCGACCGCAGCCGCTGTGGCGGGTGCGCGTGCCCGAGGGCCTGGCCCGGCTGGTTTCGCCGTTGTTGTGACGCAGCGCCCGGACGGGCTCTCCGGGCTATCGGAGGGCTGCTTGCCAGGGGCCGCGCACGCTACACTGGGGACGCCTGCCGTCCGTTTTTTGTTGGAGCACCGCCGCGATGCCCTGGCTCTATCTGCTGCTCGCCCTCGCTGCCTTTGCGGTCGCATTCAAGACGACCTCGGTCGCCGTTCTCGTGATCAGCCTGCTGTTGGCGCTCGGTCTGCTGTTGGCCTGGGTGCTGGCGCTGCTCGCCCTGCGAATCGGCAGCCGCAGTCGCGATACGTCGATGATGATCGACGCAACCGAGTTGCGCCGCCTGCGCGAGCAGGCCGAAGCGCGCCGGAACTCGGGCCAGCCGCCGTCGCCGCCGCCGCCTGCGACCTGAGGCAGCACCGTCGATGGGATGGCGCCAGGAAATTCGCGTCCCGTCACGTCGTCTGCGCTAGCATCCCGGCCGCTGCACCCGCGCCAACGGCGCGGCCTTGCCGTCGGAGTTCGCCATGAAAACCAGTACCGCGTTTTGCCTCACCCTGACCGCCCTGTCGCTGGCGGCCGGATCCACCGTGTCGCTCGCATCTTCCCCGCAAGCCGAACAAGCACCGGCGACCGCATCGCCCGCCACGGGCTGCGGGCGCATCAGCGTGTTCGACGTGGCCCCGCGCAATCAGGACATATACCGCGCCCGTTTGCTGGAGATCGATGGTGAGCTGGCCGGTCCGACCGGCGCCCGCAGTTTCCGGACGTCGGCCGGTCACCACACGCTGAAAGTGGCCGAGTTGATCGACGATTACGAGTTCGACGACGTGCAGATTCGTCTGCGTGGACAGGGCCGCGACCTTTCCAAGACACTGGAGGTCGACGTCGCGCCGGACACCACCTACATGCTCGGGGCTCAGTTCAACGAGCGCGGCTCCATCCAGGACAAGAGTTATTGGGATCCGGTGATCTATCAGCACAACCCGGAGCCTTGCAAATGACGTTGCCCTGGCGTCGTTTTTCCTCAGGGCGGTTCCTGCGATGACCCTGCTCAGCGTCAACGTCAACAAGATCGCGGTGCTGCGCAATTCGCGAGGCGGGCTGGAGCCCAGCGTCGTGCGAGCTGCCACTGCATGCCTGGATGCCGGCGCGCATGGCATCACCGTGCATCCCCGGCCCGACGCGCGCCATATCCGCAGCGACGACGTCATCGCGTTGGGGGAATTGACGCGTGCACGCGGCGTCGAGTTCAACCTCGAGGGCAATCCTTTCGCGCCTCCGCGCGGGGGCTACCCGGGCTTCATCGAACTCTGCCGCCGCGTGCGTCCCGCGCAGGCGACGCTGGTGCCCGACAGCGACGGCCAGATCACCTCCGACCATGGCTTCGATTTCCGCCGCGATGGCGAATCATTGCGGCCGTTGGTCGCCGAGCTGAAGTCGCTGGGCTGTCGGGTGAGCTTGTTCGCCGACGCCGAATCCAACAGCTTCGATATCGCGGCCGCCATCGGCGCGGACCGGGTCGAGTTCTATACGGGCCCCTATGCCGAGGCTTACGGCGGCAACGCGCAAGAAGAGGCCGTTGTGCGGTACGCCGATGCCGCCCGGCGCGCGTCGGCGGCCGGATTGGGCATCAACGCCGGGCACGACCTCAGCCAGGAGAACCTGGGTACGTTTCTTCGCGAAGTGCCTTCGGTACTGGAAGTCTCCATCGGGCATGCATTGATCGGCGAGGCCCTGTATGAGGGCCTCGACGCGACCGTGAAGCATTACCTGGGCATTCTTTCAGCCTCGTCCTGACGCAACGCGCATCTGGACAACAAGAGGCCTTCAACAACTCACAACAAGCGCCTTCATTGCATCGCGATGTTGTCCAGCCCGCTGCGCTGCGCGTGCGCGAGTGCGCGGGCGAAGGCCTGGTAGTCAGCCTCTTCGGCGGCCGAGATCTGCAGGACACTGGTCGGCGCCCTGCGTGCGATCGTGCGCAATGCGGCAGGGAGTTCCTCGCCCATCAGCATGTGGCCGTCCAGCAGGTAGACGCCATCTGCCTGCACGCGCAACTCCACGCGAGGTGGCGGCGCCAGGGGTTGCGTTGGACTCGCCTGCGGCAAGCGCAGGTCCAATCGCCCGCTCGCCACTGGCGCGGTGACCATGAAGATCACCAGCAATACCAGCAGCACATCGACCAGGGGCGTGATGTTGATTTCCGCGACATCGCGGCGATGGTGACGTGTGTCGGACGGGAAAGCGGAGACGGCCATAGCGCAACCTCCCTGGGCCCCATGCCCGGTTTCACGCTACGCCTTCTCCCGGCCGGACTGCAAGCGGGCAAAAAAAACGCCGCCCGGGGGCGGCGTTTTCACGACAGGTAAGCATCACGACAATGTTTTGTCGATCGGCGTTGTCCGTGGATCAGTTCTGGACGAAGCCGATCTTTTCCATTTTTGCGTTTTTGGCATGGGCCAGCACCTTGGCCAGCACGCCGTAGTTCGCGTCCGCGTTGGTGTCGATCTCGAGCATCGGCTGGTTGGTCGGGTCGCGGTTGACCTCGACTTCCATCAGATTCTGGATCACCGACATCGGCTGGGGTGCGTCATTCCAATACACCTGGCCCGTGGCGTCGATGCGCAGCCTGATCGGCGGCGGCGGCTCCTTCACCTGGGGCGGCGGGTTAAGCGATTTCTGAGGCAGGTTGACGTCGATCGGGTAGGTCAGCGTCGGAGCCGTCACCATGAAGATGATCAGCAGCACCAACAGCACGTCCACGAGGGGCGTGACGTTGATGTCCGACATTGCGCCACTGCTGGAGCCTGATGCGAAAGCCATGGTTCAAAATCTCCGGTCAGTGTTCTTTCTTGGCCACAAAGCCGACCTTACGCATGCCCTGGGCCTGCGCGGTCTTCACCACTTCGCTGACGACCCGGTACTTGGTCGTCTGGTCACCGCGAACGTTGACCTGCGGTTGCGGCGTCTTCTGGGCTTCGATCGACAGACGGCTTTCAAGCAGGTCGCGGGTGATCGGCTCGTCGTTCCAATACAACGAGCCGTTCTCCTGGATCGCCACCGTGATCGGCGGGATCTTCGCTTCCTTGGTCTTCTCGTCCAGGTTGGCCTCAGGCAGCTTGACCTGGATCTTATGCGTCATCAGCGGTGCCGTGATCATGAAGATGATCAACAGCACCAACATCACGTCCACCAGGGGAGTGACGTTGATTTCGGCCATGGGGCCGCCGCTATCGTTGCCTGAACTGAAGGCCATTGTCCGAACTCCAACTACTCGAAGACGAAGACGTTAATGCGAATTAGCGCTTGCCACTCGCTTCGCCGACGCGCGAACCGGTGGCGAAGAAGTCGTGCAGGTCGTGCGCGAAGGTGTCGAACTTGTTGTTCGTGACGCGGTTCAGGCGCACGAAGAAGTTGTACGACAGCACCGCCGGGATGGCGACGAACAGACCGATGGCGGTCATGATCAGCGCTTCACCCACCGGACCGGCAACGGCCTGGATCGACGACTCACCGCTGGCGCCGAGGCGCAGCAGGGCGTGGTAGATGCCCCACACGGTGCCGAGCAGACCGACGAACGGAGCGGTCGAACCGACGGTGGCGAGCACGGTCAGGCCACTCTCGAGCTTCATCGACTCGCGGGTGACGGCCTGACGCAGTGCGCGGTCAACGAACTCCGAGCGGTTCAGCGACTCGACCAGGCGCGAACCTTCATGGCGCTGGTGGTGAGCGGCAGCCTGGGCGGCGTCGAGCGCGATCTTCGAGAACGGTTCGCTGCGGCCCTGCTCTTCCATGAAGCGGATCGCGTCCTGCGCGTTCGGGGTTTCCCAGAACGTGCTGACCACGCGGTCGGAGTTGGCACGCAGACGCATGTTCTTGATGAAGTTCACGACGATCCAGTAGACCGACAGAACCGACATGATGGCTAGCGTGATGAACACGACCCAGCCGACGAAGTCAAAGTTTTGCAACAGATGCGAGAAGCTCATCTGCTGGAGGGCTTCAGCGTTAGAGCCCCCGGTAGCAGCGGCGGTGGTGGTTTCCTGCAGCATGACGCTTACCTTTGGATATCGTGGAAAGGGAAAAAAGTTAGTGCTTGTTGCTTAGAACTCGTTCCGTGACCCCGATCAGGTCGGCGGGACGAAATCGACCGGGACGCGGACGCGGCTCTGTACACCGGCACCGTTGCGCATCTCGGGGTTGAACTTCCATTTCCGAGCGGCTTCCATTGCGGCGCGGTCCAGGTTGCGGTTGCGGCTGGATTTCTCGACCTCGACGTTGAGCACGTTGCCCTGGCCGTCGATGGTGATGATCAGCACTACCGTGCCACCCACGCCCTGGCGGGCTTCGGTCGGCGGGTACTTAGGCGGATTCAGGCGCTTGGACGAGGGGTCCACGCTGGAGCCGATGTCGGCCACCGCTGCGGGCGGCGACGGCGGCGACGGCGGCGGGGCGGCCACGTCGACCGGCGACGGCTCATCGACCACGATCGGCGGCTCTTCCGGCGGCGGCGGAACCGGCGTCGGGCGCGGCGGGGTCAGCGTCTTCGGCGGCGTGAGCTCCTTGGGGGGCTCCGGCGGCGGCGGCGGCGGGGGGGGCGGCGGCGGCGGCGGTTTGATAATGTTGACGAAGGTGACTTCTTCTTCAGCCTGTTCCTGCGCCGGCGGCGCCATCGGAGCCAGCAACAGCAGCAGCGCCGCGGCATGCACGGCAATCGCCATGGTAATACCGGCGATGCGCGCCCAGTTCAGCCCTTCGCGGTCGTCATCTTTCTTATGGATTTCGAAGTCTTGCGTCATGCGCCGTAGCTCGGGAAGTGTCTCCGGACGCCTGGGCGCCGCGGGGCCGTCAAACGATCCTCGCGGCCGGAATGTGGTCGCGGGAACCTCCTAGGATATACCAAACCGGACGTGCTGTTCCAAGCCGGTTGAAGCAATTCCGTGACGCCGGTTATTTCGCCGGCAATGCCAGAATCTTCTTTGCGTCGTCGGGCTTCTTCACACCCTTGGCGATCGCCTGCTTTGCGGCTTCCTTGGCCTCGGGAATGCGGTCCTCCTGCCACAGCACACGGGCCAGGTTGAGGTAGGTCTCGCCATCGGGACTCAGCGGCGCCGCCTTCTTGTAGGCGTCAATCGCGGGAGCCATCTGATCGGAGAAATAATACGCCTGCGCGAGGGCCAGATAGGTTTGGTAATCCGGCTTCAAGATGCCCTTCTGCATCCCGTCGTTGATCACCGCGATGGCTTCCTTCTCCTTGCCGTCCATATTCAGGTAGGACGCGTAGAGCTGGCGGTATTCCTTGTCCTCGGTCAGCTGGCCTGAAGCACGCAGCTTCTCCATCACGGCCGCCGACTTGTCGTACATGTCGTTCTGCTGGTAGACGACGGCCAGGTTGAGCTGGGCACGCTTGTCGTTTGGGTTCTTGGCGGCAACGGCTTCGGCCATCTTGGACGCTTCGGCGCCTTGGCCGCTTTCGGCGTAGGCGGCCATCAGCAGTTGCTGCCACTCCGACTTGGGCTGGGGGCTGGCTTCGATGGCCTGCTTCAGCACGGCGGCGGCTTCCGGATAGCGTTCCAAGCGGTAGAGGGCATTGCCCTTGACGATCAGCTGCTCCGGCGTATGGCTGCCCGATTCCTTGAGGAAGCGGTCGATCATCGCCAGCGACTCGGCGTACTTGTCTTCCTGCAGCAGCACCTGGGCTACGGTGAACATCGTGCCGAAGTGGGCATTGTTGTCCAGACCGTTGGATTCGATCGCCTGGTTCCAGTAACGCAGCGCGCCAGCGGAATCGTCGGCCTCATAGGCGATCTGCCCGGCGATCTGCGCGGAGAAGGACTTGTCGTAGGCGTTGGCGGCGGGATTGGCGAGAATCTCGTCGGCGATAACGCGGGCTTCGGCGCCCTTGTCGTCGTCGTAGAGCTTCATCATTTTCTGCAGCTTCGGGGTGACTTTGGCCGATGCCTTGGCCTCGGGCTCCTGGCGCGTCGCATTCGGGAACTGGTTCGCCGCTGCGCTCTTGGAGGATTTTTCCTGCCCCTTCTGCGCCTCGCGCTCGCGACGCTCCTGCGCGCGTTGGGACGCCTGCGCGTGCACCTGACTCAACGCGCCGAACGCCAGCACGGCGCCGATGGCGGCAGCCAGCAGTGAGCGGTTGCGGGTGGAAGACTTGTTCATGTGCACACCTCGAAATCTGCAGTCACGCCAGGTGACAAGCTGTATGGGGCGAAAGGGCCGTCACGCTATCAGAACGCGGGAACGTGCGATACGGGTTCACTGTGTCGAATACGGCGGTTTCATCCACACTTTGGCGTATGGCCGGAGGCTCGCGCCTGTTCGTAAACCGGCACGAGCGCCGCGGCGCGGCCACTGAGTTCGGCGATGCGCGACTGCGGGTCCGGGTGCGTCGAAAGCCATTGCGGCGGCCGGCTGCCACCAGCGGCGATCATGTTCTGCCAGAGGTTCACGGCCTGCCGCGGATCGAAGCCGGCTTCCGCTGCCAGCTTCTGCCCAACAATATCGGCCTCGCTCTCCTGCTCGCGTGAATTTGGGAGCAGATAGAAGGTCTGGGCGGCCGCGCCGCCGATCTGGCCGGCGGCGTCGCCGGCGCCGGAACCGTAGGCCGTGCCTAGAATGGCACTCCCGATTCCGAGCAAAGTGGACGTACCCTGCTGGCGGGTGATGCGCTCGTCATGATGGCGCGATACGACGTGCCCAATCTCATGGGCGATCACGGCGGCGAGCTGGTCCTGGTTGCGGGCCACCGAGAAGATGCCGGTATTGACGCCCACCTTGCCCCCCGGCAACGCGAAGGCATTGGGCGAATCGTCGACGAACAGGGCGGTTTCCCACTGCGCCTGCCATCCCGGCGGCAACTCGCGGGTCAGGTTGTCGACGACGCAACGCACGTAGGCGTTCTGGCGCGAGTCGTTGCTCAGCTGCATTTGTTGCTTGGCCTTGGCGAACTCCTGAGCGCCCAGTTGGTCGAGTTGCGCCTGGGATACAGCGCCGACGTACTGCTTGCGGCCAGTCGGGGAAGTCGTGGTGGCGCACGCGGCCAGCACGGCGGCCATGGAGAGCCCGAGCAAGAGTGGCTTCATTCGTCGGAATCCCGGATTCAGATACGCGTTTTTAGCCCGCGCCGGATTAATGAATCGTCAATGCGACATTGGGAATGCGACATTGGGCTGGAAACCAAGCGGCGGGCCAGGGCCCGCGCGATCCATTTCTCCAATGCCACGGCGGGCCGTGGCCCGCCCTACACGTCGAGGTTGGCGACCTTGAGGGCGTTGTCCTCGATGAACGCGCGGCGCGGTTCGACCACGTCACCCATCAGCGTCGAGAAGATCTGATCGGCGGCGACGGCATCCTCGATGCGCACCCGCAGCAGACGGCGCGTCTCCGGGTTGACGGTGGTATCCCACAGCTGCTCGGGGTTCATTTCGCCCAGACCCTTGAAGCGCTGGATCTGGCGGCCCTTCTTGGCCTCCTCGAGCAACCAGGCCTGTGCCTCGGCGAAACTCGCCACCGATTGGGCGCGATTGCCACGCACGATCTGCGCGCCTTCGCGGACCAGGCCGTGGAGCAACGCGGCGGTCTCACGCAGCGCTCGCAGTTCGCCGCTTTCGAACGCGGACAGCGGCAACACCTGGGTTAGTTCTTCGCCCATGTGCATGCGCTTGACCAGCAGCGCGGCCTGGCGCAATTCGCCGCCGTCGTGCAGTTCGAGCTTGTAGCGCGGCCTGCCCAGCCCCGTGCGGTTGAGCCGGCTTTCCAGCGCGTCGAACTCGCGGCGCAGACCCTCGTGGTCGGCCAAGGCCGCGGCATCGAGCGGAATCGAATCGATCAGTGCCTCGAGCACATTCGGATCGTAGCGGTAGGCGTTGCGGGCGATGGACTCGCGTGCGCCGGCGTAAGCGAGAAGCAGCTTCTCCAGTTGCGCGCCATCGATGGCCGGTTCGTTGGCAGCCGGCAGCAGCGAGGCGCCCTCGACGGCGCTGTTGGCCAGATAGGCATCGAGCGCTGCATCGTCCTTGAGGTACAGCTCGTTCTTGCCCTGCTTGATCTTGTACAGCGGCGGCAGGCCGATGTAGATGTGGCCGCGCTCGATCAGTTCCGGCATCTGCCGATAGAAGAACGTCAGCAGCAACGTGCGGATATGGCTGCCGTCGACGTCGGCGTCGGTCATCAGGATGATGCGGTGGTAGCGCAGCTTGTCCGGGTTGTACTCATCCTTGCCGATGCCGGTGCCGAGTGCGGTGATCAGCGTGCCGACTTCGGCGCTGCCGAGCATGCGGTCGAAGCGCGCGCGTTCGACGTTGAGGATCTTGCCCTTGAGCGGGAGGATCGCCTGGGTCTTGCGGTTGCGGCCCTGCTTGGCCGAGCCGCCTGCCGAGTCACCCTCGACGATGAACAGTTCCGACAGTGCCGGGTCTTTTTCCTGGCAGTCGGCCAGCTTGCCCGGCAGTCCGGCGATATCGAGCGCGCCTTTGCGACGGGTCAGGTCGCGCGCCTTGCGCGCGGCCTCGCGGGCGCGGGCCGCATCGACGATCTTGCCGGCGATCGCGCGCGCCTCGTGCGGATGTTCCTGCAGGAATTCCTCCAGGCGTGCACCGAACGTCTGCTCCACGACCGGACGCACTTCCGAGCTGACCAGCTTTTCCTTGGTCTGCGAGGAGAAACTCGGGTCGGGCACCTTCACCGACAGCACCGCGATCATGCCTTCGCGCATGTCGTCGCCGGACAGCGCGACCTTGGCCTGCTTGGCGATGCCGTTCTGCTCGATGTAGTTCGTCAGCGTGCGGGTGAGCGCGGCGCGGAAACCGATCAGGTGGGTGCCGCCATCCTTCTGCGGGATGTTGTTGGTGAAGCAGAACATCGTTTCCTGATAGGCGTCGGTCCACTGCAGGGCGACGTCCACGGTGATGCCATTCATCTCACCAGATACTGAGATTACATTTGAGTGCAGCGGATTCTTCAGCTGAGCCAGATGCTCGACGAAAGAGCGGATGCCGCCTTCGTACTCGAACACGTCGCGCTTGCCTTCGCCGCCGCCGTCCTGGAGACGCTGGTCGGTCAGGGTGATGCGCACGCCGGAATTCAGGAACGACAGCTCGCGCAGGCGACGGGCGAGGATGTCGTAGTGGAATTCGACGTCGGTGAAGATGGCGACCGCCGGCTTGAAGCGCAGGGTAGTGCCGCGCTTGTTCGAATCTTCCAGCTGCTTGAGCGGGTACAGCGGCTCACCCAGCGAATATTCCTGCTGGTGGTGGTGACCGTCGCGCCAGATATCCAGCCACAGGTGCTCGGACAGGGCATTGACCACCGACACGCCGACGCCGTGCAGACCGCCGGAAACCTTGTAGCTGTTGTCGTCGAACTTGCCGCCTGCGTGCAGCACGGTGAGGATCACCTCGGCCGCCGAGACGCCTTCTTCCTTGTGGATGTCGACCGGGATGCCGCGGCCGTTGTCCGACACGGAGACTGAGCCGTCCTCAAGCAGGATGACGTTGACCTCGGTGGCGTGGCCGGCGAGGGCCTCGTCGATCGAGTTGTCGACCACCTCGAACACCATGTGGTGCAGGCCGGTTCCGTCGTGCACGTCGCCGATGTACATGCCCGGACGCTTGCGCACAGCCTCCAGACCACGCAGGACGGTGATCTTGCTGGAGTCGTAGGTGGAGGGGGTGGCGGCGGCCGACGGGTTCGTGCCTTCCTGGCTCTGCGAGGGATCGTGCTCGGTCTGGATCATTGGCGGCAACGGGCTCCGTGACGCGGTTCCGGGCTGGCCGGGCGCGTCTAACACATTAGCTATAGGTGTTGACAGTATAACAGGCGGGTCTGCCGGGCCGGACCGTAGTGCGTGGCGCGATTTGGGGGACGGGTTCAGGTGGCTGACGTCGCCGCGCTGGGACTGACGTCAACAAACTCCCCGACGACGCCTTGTTCCACGTGGAACCTCCGATACGAGGTCTCCAGTTCGGATAATCCAACCGGCACTTCTGTCCCGGAAATCAGAACCTGGGCGCCGCTGGCCACCAAACGATCCAGCACCCGTCGTTGGTGCGAACGATCGAGCTCCGACGCCAGATCGTCCAATGCCACCACCGGCCACTCGCCACGGACCTGGGCCTGATGGC
>DATDBD010000058.1:0-11354 GCA_036525015.1 Lysobacter sp. | reverse complement strand
CGACGTTGCCGAACGACAGCAACCAATCGCGGAACGGATCAAACATCGCTTATGCCCTCCCCGCTTGCACGCGACCGGCGCCGAGCGGCGCAGTGGCGCCGTGGCCGGACTCGACCCACACAGTGCCGCGCGCGACCTTGTCGCTGAGTGCGACCGGCAACGTTGCGGTGCCCGCAGGGGTGCTGAACTTGCCCACCACGCCTTCTGCCAGGCCGAGCGCGACCGCATCGAGCGGATGCACCGTGGCCTTGGGTTCGACGTTGAGCGGATGCGCCTGCAGCGCGGGCGCGCGACGCACGACCGCATCGCTGCGGTAGATCGCGATGCTGGCGGCGACCTCGAGCCCCTCTCCTGCCACCAACGGCCCTGTCAAAAGCGGCGACTTGCCGGCGGCGACCTGGGTCTCGCGCATCTGCATGCCGGCGCGCAGGCCGGCCAAGTCGGTGAAATCGAAGCCCTTGGTGCCGAGCTCGCCTGCAAGCGCGCGCAGCACGCGCCAGCCCGCACGCGCCTGACCCGGCAGCTTGCCACCGGACGCGGCCTGCTGCTGGCGGCCGTCGAGGTTGGTCAGCGTCGCATCGATCTCCGGCAGCAGGCCAATCGGCAGGATCACGTCGGCGACGGAGCGCGTCGAGCGGCAGGCGAAGGTGCTGAACGCCACGACCTGCGCGGCATTGAGAGCCTTCAGCGCGACCGCGGTGTCGGCGAAGTCCATGCCCGGCTCGATGCCGTAGAGGATGTAGGCGGAGCGCGCGTCAGCCAGCATCGACTGCGCATCGCGCGCGGTCGGCAGCACGCCGTAGTCGGACAGTCCGACCGCATTGGCGCCCTGCGGGATTCGATTGAGCGCGGCGCCCGTCGCGGTGGCGAAATCGGCCGCAGCCTTGCGGATGGCGGCGGCGTGCGGACCGTTTTCGGCCAGCGCGCCGACGATGACAACCGCGTGCGCGCCCGCTTTCACAGCCTCCGTCAGCGCAGCATCGGCCAGCGTGGCGGCGATCTGCGACGGCGCGACGATGTGCTTGCCGGCGATGTCGAAGGCGAAATCGAAGTCGACCGGATTGACGACATGCACCTTGGCGCCGCTGGTCCAGGCCTTGCGCACGCGCTGGTGTACCAGCGGTAGTTCGTGACGCAGGTTGGAACCGACGATGACGACCACATCGGCCTTGGCGATGTCGGCGACCGGCATCGCGAAGGTCGTGGCAGCGGCCCCATCGCTCAGGTCGTGCTGTGCAATGCGGTGGTCGATGTTGCCGGTACCCAGCGCCTCGGCCAGGCGTGCAAGCAGCACGCCCTCCTCGTTCGAGGTCGCCGGATGAGCGAGCACGCCCAGCGCATCGGCGCCGTTGTCGCGCAGGATCTTCGCGGCCTTGGCCAGCGCTTCATCCCACGACACCTCGCGCCATTCGCCCTTCTCCTTGACCAGTGGCGCGTTGGCGCGGTCCTGTGCGTACAGGCCCTGGTGCGAGTAGCGGTCGCGGTCCGACAGCCAGCACTCGTTGACCGCCTCGTTGTCGCGCGGCACGGTGCGCAGCACGTCGCCGCGGCGCACGTGCAGGAACAAGTTGCTGCCCAGCGCGTCGTGGTAGCCCAGCGACTCGCGCGCGGTCAGTTCCCAGGGACGCGCCTTGAACTGGAACACCTGGTTGGTCAGCGCGCCGACCGGGCAGACGTCGATGACGTTGCCGGACAGTTCGGTCGTCAGCGGCTTGCCGTCGTAGGTGCCGATCTGCAGGTTCTCGCCACGGTACATGCCGCCCAGCTCGTAGGTGCCGGCGATATCAGCGGTGAAGCGCACGCAGCGCGTGCACTGGATGCAGCGGGTCATCTCGGTGGCGACCAGCGGGCCGATATCCTCGTCGGGCACAACGCGCTTGCGCTCGGCGAAGCGGCTGACCGAGCGGCCATACCCCAGCGACAGATCCTGCAACTCGCACTCGCCGCCCTGATCGCAGATCGGGCAGTCGAGCGGATGGTTGATCAGCAGGAACTCCATCACGTTGCGCTGCGATTTCAACGCCTTCTCGCTGCGCGTGGCGATCTTCATGCCGTCCATGACCGGCGTGGCGCAGGCCGGCGCCGGCTTGGGCATCTTCTCGACGTCGACCAGGCACATGCGGCAGTTGGCCGCAATGGTGAGCTTGTCGTGGTAGCAGAAACGCGGGATCGCAATGCCAGCCTTGTCGGCGGCCTGGATGATCATCGAGCCCTTCGGCGCGGCCATCTCGACGCCGTCGATGAAGACGGTGACGTGATCCGGAGGCAGGTTCGGATTGACGGGTTGTGCGCTCACGCGGCCACCTTCTCGACGACGATACCGTCGCGCTGGTCGTCGACCAGGAAACGCTTGTTCACGATCGCGTACTCGAACTCGTTCCAGTAATGGCGCAGGAAGCCCTGCACCGGCCACGCGGCGGCTTCGCCGAACGCGCAGATGGTGTGGCCTTCGATCTGGCCGGCAGCGGCGCGCAGCATCTGCAGGTCGTCCAGCGTGGCCTGCTTCTCGACGATGCGCGTGAGCATGCGGTACATCCAGCCGGTGCCTTCGCGGCACGGCGTGCACTGGCCGCAGCTCTCCTTGAAATAGAAGCGCGCGATGCGTTGGCAGGCGCGCACCATGCAGGCGGTCTCGTTCATGACGACGACCGCGCCCGACCCCAGGCCGGAACCGGCCTTCTGGAGCGAGTCGAAGTCCATCGTCAGGCCCATCATCACCTCGCCCGGCAGCACCGGCATCGACGCGCCGCCCGGGATCACCGCCTTGATCTTGCGGCCGTCGCGCATGCCGCCGGCCATCTGCAGCAGGTCGGCGAACGAGGTACCCAGGCGGACCTCGTAGTTGCCCGGACGTGCGACATGGCCGGATACCGAGAACACCTTCGGGCCGCCGTTGTTCGGCTTGCCCAGGTTGAGGAACCACTCGGCGCCGTTGCGGATGATCGCCGGCACCGAGGCGTAGGTCTCGGTGTTGTTGATCGTGGTCGGCTTGCCGTACAGGCCGAAGTTGGCCGGGAACGGTGGCTTGTAGCGCGGCTGGCCCTTCTTGCCTTCCAGCGACTCCATCAGCGCGGTCTCTTCGCCGCAGATGTAGGCGCCGGCGCCGAGCGCGCTGTAGATGTCGATATCCACGCCGCTGCCGAGCACGTTCTTGCCCAGCCAGCCATTCTCGTAGGCTTCCTTCAGCGCCTGCTCGAAATGCTCGAACGGCTCATGATGGAATTCGCCGCGCAGGTAGTTGTAGGCCACCGTCGAACCGGTCGCGTAGCAGGCGATCGCCATGCCCTCGACCACCGCGTGCGGGTTGTAGCGCAGGATGTCGCGATCCTTCGCCGTGCCCGGCTCGGACTCGTCCGAGTTGCACAGGATGTACTTCTGGGTGCCACTGCCCTTGGGCATGAAGCTCCACTTCAGGCCGGTCGGGAAGCCCGCGCCACCGCGGCCACGCAGGCCCGAGGCCTTGACCATGTCGATCACCGCCGACTGCTCGATCTTCTCGGTGAGGATCTTGCGCAGCGCGGCATAACCGCCGGTCTTCAGATAGTTCTCGTACGACCACGGGGTGTCGTAATGCAGCGTCGTGTAGACGACGTTGTGTTCCTGCGGGGCCGGGCCGACCGGGCCGTAACCCTTGGAGTAGTCGTGATGCTGATGCGCCATGGGTGATCGCCTCACTTCAACTCGTCGAGCAACTCGTCGACGCGCGCGGCGTCGAGGTTCTCGTGGTAATGGCCATTGATCACGACCACCGGCGCGCCACAGCACGCGGCCACGCACTCTTCCTCGCGCTTGAGGAAGACGCGGCCGTCGGCGCTGGACTCGCCCAGCTTGCAGCCGAGCTTCTTCTCGGCGTGCTTGACCAGGTCCTCGGCGCCGTTGAGCCAGCAGCTGATGTTGGTGCAGAAGGCGACGTTGTTACGGCCGACCTTCTCGGTCTCGAACATCGAGTAGAAGCTGGCGACCTCGTATGCCCACACCGGCGGCAGGCCCAGATACTTGGCGACCGCGGCGATCAGCTCGTCGCTGAGCCAGCCGCCGTTCTGCTCCTGGGCCGCGTGCAGGCCCTGCAGCACCGCCGAACGCTTGCGGTCCGGCGGGAACTTGCCCAGCCAGTGGTCGATATGCTCGCGGGTCTTGTCGGACAACGCGACCATCGGGTCGACGTGCAGACAGGCCTCGAAATTTCCGGTCGCCTTCATTCGCTCAAATTCCTCAACGATCGCCTGGCCTCAACGGGCCATCAGCGGTCGATCTCGCCGAACACGACGTCATAGGTGCCGATCATCGCCACCACGTCGGCCAGCATGTGGCCCTTCACGATCTCGTCCATCGACGACAGATGCGCAAACCCCGGCGCGCGCAGCTTCACGCGGAAGGGCTTGTTGGCGCCGTCGGACACCAGGTAACAGCCGAACTCGCCCTTGGGCGCCTCGACCGCGGCGTAGGTTTCGCCGGCGGGCACGCAATAGCCTTCGGAGAACAGCTTGAAATGGTGGATCAACGCTTCCATGTCGTCCTTCATGTCCTCACGCTTGGGCGGAGCGACCTTGAAGTTGTCGACGATGACCGGGCCGGGGTTGGCCTTCAGCCACTTCACGCACTGCTGGACGATGCGGGTGGACTGACGCATTTCCGCCACGCGGACCAGGTAACGGTCGTAGCAGTCGCCGTTGACGCCGATCGGGATGTCGAAATCCACGACGTCGTACTTGGCGTACGGCTGCTTCTTGCGCAGGTCCCAGGCGATGCCGGAGCCGCGGATCATCGGACCGGTCATGCCCCAGGCCAGTGCCTGCTCCGGCGAGACCACGCCGATGCCGACGGTACGCTGCTTCCAGATGCGGTTCTCGGTCAGCAGCGTCTCGTACTCGTCGACGCGCTTGGGGAAGTCGTTGGTGAACGCTTCCAGGTAATCCAGCAGCGAGCCTTCGCGCCATTCGTTGAAGCGCTTGAGCTTGGCACCCTTGCGCCACGGAGATTCCTTGTACTTCGGCATCCGCTCCGGCAGGTCGCGGTAGACGCCGCCCGGGCGGTAGTAGGTCGCGTGCATGCGCGCACCCGACACCGCCTCGTAGCAGTCCATCAGCTCCTCGCGCTCGCGGAACGCGTACAGAAACACCGCCATCGCGCCCAGGTCGAGCGCGTTGGAGCCCACCCACATCAGGTGGTTCAGGATGCGGGTGATCTCGTCGAACATCGTGCGGATGTACTGCGCGCGCTCGGGCGCCTCGATCCCCATCAGGGTCTCGATCGCGCGCACGTAGGCGTGCTCGTTGCACATCATCGACACGTAGTCCAGGCGATCCATGTAGCCGATCGACTGGTTGAATGGCTTGGATTCGGCCAGCTTTTCGGTGCCGCGGTGCAGCAGGCCGATATGCGGGTCGGCACGCTGCACGACTTCGCCGTCCATCTCGAGGATGAGGCGCAGCACGCCGTGCGCGGCCGGATGCTGCGGGCCGAAGTTCAGCGTGTAGTTGCGGATCTCGGTGTTGTGCAGGCCCGAGGTGTTGCTGATCTGGATGGAGGACACGGAGCTCACTTCTTCACCTCCGCACGCTGGGCTGCCTCGCCTTCGGCGGTCTGGTAGCGCGCGTCGTCACGGATCACGCGCGGCACGGCGACGCGCGGCTCGATCGACACGGGCTCATAGACCACACGCTTCTTGTCGGCGTCGTAGCGGACCTCGACGTTGCCGATCAGCGGGAAGTCCTTGCGGAACGGATAACCGACGAAACCGTAGTCGGTCAGGATGCGGCGCAGGTCCGGATGGCCTTCGAACACGATGCCGTACAGGTCGAACGCCTCGCGCTCGAACCAGTTGACCCCCGGGTGCACCGAGGTCAGCGAAGCCACCACCGGCAGGTCGTCGTTGTCGGCGAACGTGCGCAGGCGCACGCGGCGGTTGTGCTGCACCGACAACAGGTGCGCGACCGCGGCGAAGCGGTGCTCCGGCGCGGCGGCGGCGCCGTTGGGCTGCTCGCCCCAAGCGAAGCGGCCGGCACCCTTGCCTTCCACGCCGCGCGAGAAGCCTTCCGACGAGACGTCGGTATCCCACTCGTCGCTGCCGTAGCTGAGGTAGTCCACGCCGCTGACGTCGACGCATTGCTCGAAGCCGAACTCGTCGCGCAACGCCAGCGCGGTCGACAGCCACTGGTCCGGAGCCACGTCGATGGTCACTTCGCCACGCGGCTGCGCCACGACGACCATCGCGCCTTCGAAGCGCGCGGTCAGGCGGTCTGCGAAAGCCTGTGCACTCTCGACCATGTCAGCGCACACCCTGGATGTTCTCGCCGAAATTGGTGCCGCGGCGGATCTTCTTCTGCAACTGCAGGATGCCGTAGACCAGCGCTTCGGCGGTCGGCGGGCAACCCGGAACGTAGATGTCGACCGGCACGATGCGATCGCAACCGCGCACGACGGAGTACGAGTAGTGGTAGTAGCCGCCGCCGTTGGCGCAGCTGCCCATCGAGATCACCCACTTCGGGTCGGGCATCTGGTCGTAGACCTTGCGCAGCGCCGGGGCCATCTTGTTGACCAGGGTGCCGGCCACGATCATCACGTCGGACTGGCGCGGCGACGGGCGGAACACCACGCCGTAGCGGTCCAGGTCCAGGCGCGCGGCGCCGGCGTGCATCATCTCGACCGCGCAGCAGGCCAGGCCGAAGGTCATCGGCCACATCGAGCCGGTGCGCGCCCAGTTCCACAACGCGTCCATGCTGGTGGTGACGAAACCCTGCTGCAGCAGCGGGTTGTCGCCTTCCGGGCGCAGGATGTCATCCAGCCGCCCTTCCGGCAGCGGGTTGTGCATCAATTCCGAAACGCTCTGGATCACTCCCATTCGAGCGCTCCCTTCTTCCAGATGTAGACGAAGCCGAGCAGCAACATGCCGGCGAAAGTGCCCATTTCGATCAGGCCGACGACACCGAGTTCGCGGAACACGGTGGCCCAGGGCACGATGAAGATGATTTCCAGATCAAAGATGATGAACTGGATGGCGATCAGGTAATAGCGCACGTCGAACTGCATGCGCGCATCCTCGAACGCCTCGAAACCGCATTCGTACGGCGAGAGCTTTTCGAGGGTCGGGCGCTGGGGGCCGAGCACTTTGCCCACCACCAGCAAGGCGACGCCGATACCGCCGGCGACGATCAGGAACAGCAGGGTCGGCAGATATTCGGCCAGCACTCGATGTTCTCTCGGCTTCGTGTTAGCTACTGAGCCGCTCGCAGCGGCCTTGGCTCGGCGACTGTTGCGCCGTTCGCACGGCACGTCGTACGGCCGTGTTCGATAAAAGGTGTTGCTGGATGTTGCAGGTCTGGTGCCCAAGGGGGGACTCGAACCCCCACGACTTACGTCGCTACCACCTCAAGGTAGTGCGTCTACCAATTCCGCCACCTGGGCTTGTCAAACCTTTGCCTTCCTGGCCGCGACTCCGCCGCTACCGGCGAAACCGCCCCGACCAACCTCGTCGGTGCCCGGCCATCCATGCCGAGCGCTGTAACTCAAATGATATCCCGGTGGCCTCAGCCGCCCGTTGCCGGCTTGGGCGGTTGCGCCGGCTGCGGTGCCTGCTCGGCCGGAGCCTGCTGCGTCGGAGCCTGCTGCGTCGGGCCAGGAGCCTGCTGCGTCGGAGCCTGCGGCACGGTCGATGCCGGAGCCGCCGGAGCCGCCGCCGGAGCGGTCGGAACCGAGGCGTTGCCGGTCGCGGGGGCCGGAGCCACCGGGACCTTCGACATCAGGCCCAGGTCCTGCGCCTGCGTCGCGGCACCGCCGGCATTGCGTGTGGCCTGCCAGGCCATGAACAGGCTGATCGCGAAGAACGCGATCGCCAGCCACTTGGTCGACTTGGTCAGGAAGTTCGAAGCGCCGCGCGCACCGAACACCGTCGCCGACGCGCCCGCGCCGAAGCCCGAGCCCGCCTGCGCACCCGCGCCACGCTGCATCAGGATCAGTGCGACCATCGCGATTGCGATCAGCACATAGATGACGTTGAGGAACAACAGCATCGGCAGACTCTACTTTCCGGTTCTACGGATATTCCGTTCGACGGCCCCGGCTAACCGGAATCGTCAGGGTGCCGCCGCATCGGCGATGGCGTTGAAATCGGCTGCGACCAGCGAGGCGCCTCCGATAAGACCGCCATCGACGTCCGGCTGGGTGAACAGCGCGGCGGCATTGTCGGCTTTCACGCTTCCGCCGTAAAGGATCGGCAGCGAGCCAGCGATTCTAGCATCGCGGGACGCGATTTCGCTACGGATGAATGCGTGAGCCGCCTGCGCCTGCTCCGGAGTCGCGGTCTTGCCGGTGCCGATCGCCCAGACCGGCTCATAGGCGACGATCGCGCCCTCGAACACCTGGTCGCCGCCCAGTTCGAACAACGGCGCCAGCTGCGCCTGCAGGCGCCATTCGGTCTGGCCGTCCTCGCGATGGCTCAAGGTCTCGCCGATGCACAGGATCGGCACCAGCCCGGCCTCCTTGGCGGCCAGGAACTTGCGCGCGACCAGTTCGCTGCCCTCGCCGTGGTATTGGCGACGCTCGGAATGCCCGACCAGCCCGTAACGGGCGCCGACGTCCTTCAGCATCGCCGCCGACACCTCACCGGTGTACGCGCCCTTTTCCCGCGCGCTCACGTCCTGGGCGCCGAACTTGAAGCCGCGATCGCCGAAATGCTCGACCAACTCGCCCAGGTAGGGCAGCGGCGGCAGGATGATGCGCTCCACGCCCGCCGGAACCTGGTGCGAGGCCAGCGCCTCCATCAGATCCAGTGCGAACTGGCGATCGCCATGAAGCTTCCAGTTTCCGGCGACGATTTTGCGACGCATGACCTGCCCTTCCAATCAAAGGGCGGCAGTTTAACGCAGAGCCAATAAAATCGGCTTCCCAGTCCTACCAACGAACCGATGCTGCAGGGTTTCGCCCCCGTCGTGGGACAACATGCCCGCGTGCTGATCCTCGGCAGCATGCCGGGTGCCGCATCGCTGCTTGCGGCGCAGTACTACGCGCATCCGCGCAACCAGTTCTGGCCGATCATGAGCGAGCTGGTCGGCGCAGATCCCGCCCTGCCCTACGGGCAACGGCTGGATCGCCTGACCGCGGCCGGGATCGCGCTGTGGGACGTGTTGGCGCGATGCGAACGCGAAGGCAGCCTCGATGCGCGCATACGCGACGACACAGCGATCGCCAACGACTTTGCCGGTTTTTTCGCTTCCCAGCCGACCATTCGCACGGTGCTGCTCAACGGCGGCAAGGCCGAACAGAGCTTCAGGCGCATCGTGTTGCCCACGCTTGCGGACCGTGAACTGACCTGCGTGCGCCTGCCCTCGACCAGCCCCGCCCATGCCTCGTTGCGGGCGGAGCAAAAGCGCCTGGCGTGGCGCGAGGCATTGCGGGCGGCCGGCATCGCGACCGCCCGCTGAGCGGGCGCTTACTTCAACGCGCTTACTTCAACGCGCTTACTTCAGCTTGATCTCGCGCAGGCGCTCTTCGAGGTAACCCTGCGCGGTGATCGCTTCGGGGTAGCGATTGGGGTTGTCCGCGCTGATCGTCGACGACAACACGTCGATCAGGAAGTCCGGATTCGGATGCAGGAAGAACGGCGTGGAATAACGCGGCTGGCGGGCCTGCTCGCCCTTGGGGTTGACCACGCGGTGCGTCGTCGACGGATAGACGTGGTTGGTCAGGCGCTGCAGCATGTCGCCGATGTTGACCACGATGGTGTCGGCGTCGGCGGTGAACGGCACCCAATCGCCCTTGCGCGAGCGAACTTCCAGGCCCGCGGCGCTGGCGCCGACCAGCAACGTGATCAGGTTGATGTCCTCGTGGGCACCGGCGCGCACGTTGGGGATGTCGTCGGTGGTGATCGGCGGATAGTGGATCGGGCGCAGGATTGAATTGCCGAAGTCGGTCTTGTCGGCGAAGTAGCTCTCCGGCAACCCGATATGCAACGCCAGCGCGCTGAGCACGCGCGAGCCGAGTTCGTCGAGCGACTGGTACAGGCCATAGGCCAGCGAGCGGAACTCGGGGATCTCCTCGGGCCACAGGTTCGGCGGCATCACGTCGGCGTACATGGAGTCGCGCGGAATCTCCCGGCCCACGTGCCAGAACTCCTTGAGATCGGAGTACTGGGCACCCTTGGCGGTCTCGATGCCGAACGGCGTGTACCCGCGGGCGCCGCCGCCGCCGGGCACGTGGTACTTGCGCTTGAACTCGTCCGGAAGGTCGAAGAAGCGCTTGAACACGTCGTAGGAGGCGTCGATCTGATCGCTGCCGATGCCGTGTCCCCGGATGCCGGCGAAGCCCCATTCACGGTAGGCCGCACCGAGTTCGGCGACGAAAGCATCGCGATCGGTATCGAAGCGGCGGATATCTAGGGTCGGAATCTGGCTCACGGGGTCCTGTCGGCGTCGAATCTTGGAACTTCACATGATACCGCCGAGCCCGGCCCCACACGGAACGCTTCATTCCAGGCACGGGGGGATTGTTACGGCACGATGTCACCCTTATCTGGTGATTCCGGCCTCCCCCACCCCGGAGTTACGCCCCATGGAAGATGTTCGCCTGATGGATGCCACTGCCCCATCCGCGCAAAAACGGCGCGCCCTGGCCTGGCTGACCGGCTTCGTGCTGGTCAACGTGGCCCTGGCCGTCCTGATCACCGCCACCAACAGTCCCTTTGCGCAGACGCGCTGGGAAGGTCGCTCGGTGCTGTTCCTGCTGACGGCGCTTCCCGGCCACTTCATCTTTTTCGGCGCCCTGCTGGGCCTGCCGGCGCTGGTGGTCGGGCGCATTCTGCGAAGCGACCGCTGGATGATCGCCAGCGCGGTCGTCCTGCAGACGTTGTGGATCTGCCTGCTGCTGTCCGATGCCAAGGTGTTCGCGCTCTACCGCTTCCACCTCAATGCCATGGTGCTGAACATGCTGTTCGGCGGCGCACTGCAGGACCAGGTCACGTTCTCGCCCGCCATGTGGGCGCTGATCGCGATGGCGGTGGGCGTGCTGCTGGCGCTGGAAGTGGCCGTGGCGTGGTTGTGGTGGCGCGCACTGGCGCGGCGCCCCGGAGTCACCCGCGTCAAGCACGTCTGGTGGGCGGCCGGACTGTTGCTGGTGCTGAGCCAGGGCATGTTCGCCTACTACGATGCGCGCGGCGACCGCTCGGTGGTGTCGCAGGTGACCTACATTCCCTGGGCGCAACCGATCACGCTGAAGGATGCCCTGCACCGCTTCGGCGTGCAGACCGCGCAGGCCTCAGACCTGCCCTCCGTCGGTGAAGGCGTGCTGGGCTACCCGCGCCAGCCGCTCCATTGCGTGCGCACGCCGTCGCTGAACGTGCTGGTCGTGCTGGTCGAGTCGCT